>NZ_JBBCZC010000069.1:0-10173 GCF_037144575.1 Sporosarcina sp. USHLN248 | reverse complement strand
ATAGAAGCTAATATTACGAGATAAAAAGGCCTTTTTCCGTTAAAATAACTTCATAATTGACAAAAGGGTTGGAAATCAATTCGATTTCCAACCCTTTTGTCTACAGTCTGACGCGATCACTATGTTGTGATCGCGTTTTCTTATGCTTGCACTAATTCCAATTGTTCAGCAGGACCGAAGAATTCAAAGTGAATTTTATCGTCTGTGAAGCCGATTTCATGTAAAGCGGAAATGACGGCGTTCATGAAAGGCGTTGGACCGCAGACGTAGACATCGCTTCCTTTAATTGCGTATTTTGATAAAAATTCTGCGTTGATAAATCCGTCTCCTTCTTCGGAATAAAGGACTTCGTATGTTGAATTTGGAAGGGATTCATTTATGTCGCGTAATGTTTGATCGAATGCTTGGTGCTTTCTTGTTCGTGCTGAATGAAGGAAAGCAACTTGACGTTCTGGTGTTTCTTTTGCAATCGTTTCATACATTGCCATCATCGGTGTTAAACCGACTCCGCCGCTGATCAAAGTAACTGGCGCTGTGCTTTCAGTATCAAGGTAGAAGTCGCCAGCAGGCGCGCTTACTTCAATTTCATCCCCAACATTTAAGTTGCGGTGAAGATGGACTGATACTTTACCATTCGGCGTGCATTCATCTTCTCGTTTCACAGAAATGCGGAACATTTCTTCATTAGGAGCTTGTGACAAACTGTACTGACGGTTCAATGTATATTTTTCACCAAAAATATTTAAGCGGATTGTAATGTATTGGCCAGGTTTGTAAGAAGGCAATTTCTTGCCGTCAACAGGCTTCAAATAGAATGAAGTAATAACATCGCTTTCTTTAACCTTTTGGGCAATCGTGAATTTCTTGAATGTTCTCCAACCGCCATCTGCTTCTTCGACTTTATCATACATTTCTTTTTCAACACCGATGAAAGCGTCAGCGATAACTCCATAAGCTTCTGCCCACGCATCGATGATTTCGGGAGTGGCTGCATCGCCTAATACTTCTTTAATCGCTCCTAAAAGATTTTCTCCTACGATCGGATAATGTTCTGGCATAATTCCTAAGGAGCGGTGCTTATGTGCAATTTGGATAACGGTAGGCAAGATTGCGCCTAAGTTGTCGATATTCGCTGCTGCTGCATAAACTGCATTTGCAAGCGCTGTTTGCTGGCGTCCGCGTGATTGGTTGGCATGGTTGAAAATGTTGAGAAGTTCAGGGTGTGCTTCAAACATATTTTTATAAAATACAGTGGTGATTGTTTTTCCGTGTTGCTCAAGTACTGGTACTGTTGACTTTACGATATCAATTGTTTTTTGGGATAACATACTGATCCACAACCTTTCTCGTATTTGTAATTTAATAATAAACGATGCATAGTTTCAAAGCTATATATAAAATACAACTTTAAGGAACTGTTACATTTTTGGACACATTTCTTTCACGTTCTTGTCATAATCGCTATAATAGTGTGGGAAAGAGCGGTGATAATATGCGTCTAACTTTATATACAGATTACTCATTGCGCGTCCTCATCTATTTGGGATCGAGGGAGACAGGTGAATTGTCGACAGTCCAGGAAATTTCAGATCGCTATGCAATCTCAAAAAACCATTTGACGAAAGTAGTACACGAATTAGGGAAAATGGGGATTGTTGAAACAGTTCGGGGACGTGGCGGCGGAATTAGACTGCGGATAAAACCGGAGGAAATCAATGTCGGAGAGCTTGTACGCAAGACGGAGGATGATTTCTATCTTGTTGAATGTTTTAAAGAAGGCGGAAACCATTGCATTCTATCTCCTGTTTGCCGGTTAAAGGGTGTCCTTTACGAAGCGCTGTCTGCTTATTTAACCGTTTTGGACAAGTATACAATTGCCGATTTTATAATCAATAAAGACGAGTTGGCAGCAATTTTGTTCGACAAATCTTTGTGATAGAATATAAAAGAATTTAAAGATACCATAGGAGGCTTAACAATGGGGAAAGTTTTAGTTTTTGGACATAAAAACCCTGATACTGACACGATTACATCGGCGATCAGTTATGCGTATTTAAAACAGCAGTTAGGCATGGATGCTGAAGCGGTAAGATTAGGATCAATTTCTGGAGAAACGGCATATGCTCTTGGACAATTCGGGTTTGAAGCACCGCGTTTAATTGAAAAAGCAGCTCCAGAAGCACAGCAAGTCATTTTAGTCGACCATAATGAAAGACAGCAAAGCGTCGATGATTTGCATGAAGTGCAAGTGCTTGAAGTAATCGACCATCATCGGATTGCGAATTTCGAAACGAATGATCCGTTGTACTACCGTGCAGAGCCAGTGGGTTGTACAGCTACCATTTTGAACAAGCTTTATAAAGAGAATGGCGTTGACATTCCGAAAAATATTGCTGGATTGATGCTGTCTGCTATTATTTCAGATTCCCTGCTATTTAAATCTCCTACGTTTACTGAAGAAGATCGCAAGGCGGCTGATGAGCTATCAGCGATTGCAGGTGTAAATGCAGAAGAGTACGGTTTGGAGATGCTGAAGGCGGGTGCTGATTTAAGCGGCAAGTCGCTTGAAGAGCTTGTTTCATTGGATGCGAAAGAGTTCACGATGGGTGAAGCGAAAGTGGAAATTGCACAAGTGAATGCGATCGAAATCGCGGATGTAATGGATCGCCAAGCAGAATTGGAAGTTTTGTTAAATAGTATTATTGAAGAAAAGGGGCTCGATCTATTCCTTTTCGTCGTTACAGACATTTTGAACAACGATTCGGTCGTAATCGCACTTGGAACTGCTGCAGATCGCGCTGCTGCTGCGTTCAATGTAGCGCTTGACAACAACACGGCAACATTAAAAGGTGTCGTGTCGCGAAAAAAACAAATCGTGCCTGTCTTAACAGAAGCACTAAAATAAGTAAAAGCGGTTGTTGGATTATTGATCCATCATCCGCTTTTTTTGTTGGATTGATCATATCGTGAAAAACGATCAATGGCGTAAGAAGCAATACGTTTTTCTCGTTTTCCAAGCGCACCGGCATTCTGAAAAGCCATTACAATTTGCTATCTATGATAAATCTAACGGCTTCGTCGCAGGCCCTTCAAGGACAGAGCCGTCTTTTCTGAAACGAGAGCCATGACATGGGCAATCCCATGTTTGATCGCCTTCATTCCAACGTGTTCGGCATCCCATATGCGTGCAGATCGGTGAATCGGTCCGGGTTATATGTCCCCCTGTGAATTCTTTCAAGACAAGGCCTGTATTGCGCAAAGCTTG
Source organism: Sporosarcina sp. USHLN248 (assembly GCF_037144575.1). NCBI lineage: Bacteria > Bacillati > Bacillota > Bacilli > Caryophanales > Caryophanaceae > Sporosarcina > Sporosarcina sp. USHLN248. The sequence goes on along the minus strand of NZ_JBBCZC010000069.1, from coordinate 6,908 downwards.
CAATAAAAATGAACTGAACCCTGTCCTGTCGGGAGCGTATAGTGCTTCTGCCTTATTTGGGCGTCCAAGGATTTTGTCACTTATTATACGGGCGGAGGCTATAGAGTTTGAAAGTCCCCATTTTCGAAATCCTGTATTCATATATACGTACGGCATGCTCGGTGAAATGGCTCCAGCATAGGGAACTAAATCAGGGGTTGAAGGATCTTGTGCTGACCAACCGTATTGGACAGAATCCAATTGGTATATATTTTTAAGCTCCGTTGTAAGCTTTTCATAATGAATTTGCGTCTCTTTTTCCATACCTGCCTGATGACCTTCGCCGCTTAAAAGAAAGTGTGTTTTCCCATCGATAAAAGCTGTGCGGATCGAACGCTTCGGGTCATCGACGGAAATATATTGCCCGGTTAACGGCATATTGGCCAAAGCCGAGACAATATAAGAACGGCTTACGATTAATTTCATAATTTGTAAACCACGTAGTGCCTCAATCGGATAGTGCGTACATAAAATTAACTCATTGAATTGGATCTCGTTTGAAGAAGCAGTATAAAGCAAACGTTTTTTCAAGTCCATCAGTTCCACGTCGGATTTTTCATAAATGCGAGCGCCTGCTTTTTGGGCTAATTTAGCCAAGTGCTGGCCGAAACGAACCGGATGGATTTGAGTTTCATCTCTAATTGTTAACGTCTTTTCAACCTTCAAAGGCAGTTCCGTGTTCCAACCTAACTCACCATTGATGCCAATTTCCTTATAAGCTTTCATCTCATCTTCCAAACGCTCAGTTCCATATTTTGTTTGTGAAAATAGAATTGAATCGGCGAGTCTCAATTCGTCCCATTCTGCAATCGAGCGTCCGAATAAAACCGCTTCTTGATTCGCCTCATAATAAATCTTTGCATTTTCCAGCCCTAATTGTTTTATCAAATCTGTATAGACAACATCATGTTGAACGGTCAGTTTCCCGGTAGAATTTCCGGTCGCCCCTGAAAGAATCGAGTCTTTTTCAAGTAAAATGACATCCTTGCCTTCTTTAGCTAAAAAATACGCATTTGCGATACCACTCAGCCCGCCACCAATAATGCACACTTCACAAGAAACATCTTCTTCAAGTTGCGGATAAGTATCACGTGTATAAGCAGTTTGTAACCAAAGTGAATTGAACATTTTCAGCCCTCCAAATAGACTTGTTGAACTTGCCAAGCATATTCATTGTTACCATTTTGACCAATATCTAAAATAGAAAATGAAAGGTGGTTTCGGGGATGAAAATAGAAGTGTGGTCTGATTATGTTTGCCCGTTTTGTTATATCGGCAAACGAAGGTTGGAAATGGCGCTTTCTGCAACAGGTTTGCAGGATAAAGCGGAAGTTGTTTACAAAGCTTTTCAGCTCGACCCAACTACGCCGGCAATGTCTGGAGGCTCATCGATCGAAGGGCTTTCCAAGAAATACGGAATCAGTTTACAGGAAGCCAAGCAAATGATGGCGAATGTCGCAGAACAAGCGAAGACGGTCGGACTATCCTATAATGTCGAAGAAATGAAAGTTGCCAATACGTTGGATGCACATCGTCTCGCAAAATTAGGAGAGGCGGAAGGAAAAAGCTTCGCTGTAACGGAACGTCTCATGTCAGCGCATTTCATTCAAGGAGAAAGAGTAGATGACCCCATTGTCTTAACTGCAATTGCAGATGAGGTCGGGATATCTACTGAACGTATAGCGACAATGCTTCAGTCGGATGAGTTTAAAGACTCGGTCCAGCAAGATATTGCAGAGGCTGGGGAAATCGGTGTACAAGGCGTGCCATTCTTCGTCATCAACCGAAAGTATGCAATCTCCGGAGCGCAGCCAACAGAAGTATTTGAACAGGCATTGCGGAAAGTGGCAGAAGAAGAAGGCATCACTCCTCAACTAAAAGTGTTAGGAGACGAAAGCCAAGGGATATGTACAGACGATCATTGCGATATGTAATTGCTAAAGTGGCGTTCGAACTGATAAAAGTTTGAACGCCATTTTTTAATGGATTGGAATTTTGACGTTGGATTCGGATTGTTAGGGTATCCTTTATGGAAGGGAAGGGGAGAAGAATATTGTACGTTTGGGAAGGTGAACAAGTCAGGCTTCGAGCAATTGTGCCTGATGACTGGGTGAGGTTTCATGAGAATGATCGAGATTCAGAAGGGGCACGATCATCAGATGCGATTTACTTTCCAAGATCGGAAGCCGGAACGAAAGCATGGGCTGAACAGCAATCCTTAATAGGAGCAGATGGAGATAACGTGATGCTTGCTATTGAAAATTTTGATGGAGAATTAGTCGGAAGCATTAGGGCGCATAGCTGTGATGCCCGTAACGGAACATTTAAATATGGAGTGGCTATTTTTCGCCCCTACTGGCGTAATGGTTACGCAGCGGATGCTGTAAAGATTTTACTTCGTTATTATTTCAATGAATTGCGTTATGTGAAGGCGACGGCCCATATATATGATTTCAATGAGGGCTCCATTAGCTTGCAGGAGCATCTTGGCTTCAAGCGTGAAGGCACTTTAAGAAGTATGGTCTTTACGAATGGGCAGCATCATGATGAATATATTTATGGTTTATTAAATAGTGAATTCAATAAAATATAAAAGATAATGAGTAAAAAATTGCCCTAAGCGGATTGCTTCCTGCCATCTGTTAGGGCAATTAATCTTTATATTAATCCAAGGCAAAAGCTATACAAAAGGAATGATTTTTCTTATTTATTCTGATTTGTAAACAATGGCAAATCTGATGATCATTTAAGAAGAATTGCTTGTCAAATAACTCGATTGCAAGCATACTTATAATGGTGAAAGTATTTATCCTCATTCGGCGGAAGTCGAGCGGATGTCCATGTTTTTAACTATTCTAAAAATATGGACACAACTTGAGATGGAAAGGCCTTATTACGTTTCAAAATCTGATCATGGCCTGACAAAATCTTCGGAACTTCACTAATCGAAAGGGTTGTGTTTAGATGTCAAAGTATATTTGGCTTGAAGAATTAAAAAATGTGATTAAAACAGGCGAACTGTTTGTAGATGAACCTTTAAATAAATATACAAAAACGAAATTAGGCGGTTCTGCGGATCTTCTAGTAATGCCCGGGACGATGGATGAAATGGAAGCTGCTGTAAAATATGCATATAAAAACGAAATACCTCTTCTTTTATTAGGAAACGGCTCCAATATGGTCGTAAGGGATGGCGGTGTGAGAGGCATTGTGCTTCATATGTCAAAGTTGGATACAATCGTCATTAACGGAACGCATGTCCATGCGGAAGCTGGTGCTCACATTATAGATGTTTCGCGCCAATCCGCAGCCGCGTGCCTAACAGGTTTTGAATTTGCGTGTGGCATTCCTGGATCAGTCGGTGGTGCGATGGCGATGAACGCCGGTGCCTATGGTGGAGAAATAAAGGATATTATCGTACAGGCAACTGTAATGGATCGGACCGGAAAAATCTTTGTTTTATCGAAAGATGAATTGGAATTGGGTTATCGTCAAAGCATCATTGCGAAAAATGGGTTATTCGTCCTTTCTGCAGATTTTAAGTTAGAGGAAGGAAATCAAAGCGAAATTGACGCAAAAGTGGCCGACTTAACATTCCAACGCGAATCGAAGCAGCCTCTTGAATACCCATCTGCAGGGAGTGTCTTTAAGCGTCCTGTCGGCTATTTTGCCGGCAAGCTGATTCAAGATAGCGGCTTGCAAGGAAAAGGATTTGGCGGCGCTGAAGTATCGGAAAAGCATGCAGGTTTCATTATTAATAAAAACAACGCAACGGCGTCTGATTACATCCAAACGATTGAAATGGTAAAAAAAGAAGTGAAAAATAGATTTAATGTTGAATTGGAACTTGAAGTGAAAATCGTTGGAGAAGAGCCACAGTAATCGTGAAATAAGTGCCCTGGTCTAAATACAGACCAGGGGCCTTTTTGCTTTTGAATAAACCATATAAAATGCACTCTCGGAAGATACAGTCTCGCCTACATAAAAACTCTTGCCAAAACGCATAATTGCTCCCGAAGCCCATTCATTCAGCACATAACTTGCCCGAGAAGCCGCATAAACCAATATCCACTGTCCAGTTAAGCCAGCATAGCTTCACAGCCCCGCTCATAAACTCATACATACTCGCATAACCGCCTACAATCCCGCATAATTCCGCCTCCCCGTGCATAACCACCTACACACCAGCATAAACCCCCGCAAAACCTGTCAAGAAATGCGCAAAACTCCCTTCGATCTCAATTATTTTCCCTCCCACCAATCCTATCATCCGACAAAAATTCCGAACATCGAAAGGAATTGAATCATCATTCAGCGAATATGGTAGGAGAAGGGGGAGAGAAAGTGAAAAAAAGTAAATGGGGGAAATGGACAAAGGCGTTAGTCGCTATATTTGGCAGTTTAGCGGCATTGCTCCTTGTCGCATTGTTATTTGTAAATATGTACATAGGAAAATCCAAGCCGGTCATTGAAGGGGAAATGGCTGCGGAAATGTTGGATGCAGATGTGACCGTCGTCCGGGATGAAGCGGGCGTGCCGCATATTAAAGCTAAGTCCGATGCAGATCTTTACCGGGCGCAAGGCTTTGTCCAGGCACAGGATCGCTTGTTCCAAATGGATTTATCGCGGAGACAAGCGAGCGGCCGATTGGCAGAAGTCGTGGGGGCTGCAGCTATTGATACAGACAAGCTATTCCGGACGTTCAGCTTACGCAACGCAGCAGAGGCTTCTTATGACGGCTACGGCGAAGATGCGAAGCAAGTATTGGAATGGTATGCGGAAGGCGTCAACGCTTTCATGGAACAAGCGAAAGCCGACGGCAAACTGCCGTATGAATTCAAACTGTTAGGCTATGAGCCAGAGCCGTGGACTTCAATTGACTCGTTGACAATCGGTAAATATATGGCATACGACTTAGGCGGAAATTGGGATAGTTTAGCAGTAAGGCATTGGGCATTAAACAATTTGACGGAAGATCAAGCGAAAGAGCTTTTCATTACGTATCCCGAGAATGCACCGTCCATCATTGCAGCAAATATTGAAAATCCGGTAGAGGTCGTGGGCAAATTCGATCCTAACATGGTGCCACCTGAATTCAATGGCAGCAATAACTGGGTCGTATCTGGAGAAAAGACCAAATCAGGGAAGCCGCTGTTGGCAGACGATCCGCACCTTGGATTAAACACACCGTCCATCTGGTATCAAATGCATTTGGAATCGCCAGAGCAAAACGTGAGCGGCGTTATTTTCGCAGGAATTCCGGGCATTATTTTAGGTCATAACGAAAACATTGCATGGGGCGTCACGAATGTTGGGCCAGACGTGCAAGACTTGTACATTGAAATACCGAATGCTGACGATCCCTACCAATTTAAATACGATGGTAAATGGGAACAAGCCGAGGTTCGTGATGAAACAATCAAAGTAAAAGGCGAGGAAGACGTGCCGTTTGAAGTTGTCGTAACGAGACATGGACCGATTATTTCGGAAATCCTTTATAAAACGGAGGATCCGGGTGCTCAATTTGCGATGCAATGGACAGCGCTTGAACCGACGAAAGAATTAGAAGCGATTATGAAAATGAATAAAGCAAGCGACTGGGATACATTTGAGAAGGCTTTGGAAGATTTCCATGCACCAGCCCAAAATTTTGTGTTTGCGGCTCAAGACGGTACAATTACCTATAAAGCGAACGGCAGAATACCATTGCGCAAACAAGGAGAAGGGCAGCTTCCGGTACCGGGAGATTCTTCGGAATACGGTTGGATTGGCTACGTTCCTTATGATGAATTGCCAACACTCGTCAATCCAGAAGAAGGATTTATCGCAACAGCGAACAACGAAGTAATCGATGATAGCTATCCGTATCATATTACGAAACTATGGGCGCAACCTTATCGCTATATCCGCATCGCTGAAGTGTTAAGTGAAGGGGATCAATTTACAGTGGACGATATGATGGCCTTGCAAATGGATCAGAAAAACGTTTACGCAAAGGAATTTTTGCCGGCTCTTTTAACATCCATCGAAGCGGAAGATAAGGATGGCAAGTATGCGGAGCTTATCCAAATCTTGAAGGATTGGGATCAATTCGATGGAGCTGACCAAAATGCGCCACTTCTGTTCCATAAGCTAATGAAGCAATTGCCAATTACGATGTTCAGTGATGCAATGCCAGAAGACGTTTACAAGCTTATGCCGGGCAAAGGGCAAATTACAGACCAATTGCTAAGAGCTTCATACGAAGGGCAGCCGGGTTCGTGGGTAAGTGAGTACGGAGGTGTAGACAAATGGGTTTATGACTCTTTTGCAGAAGCGGTTCAATCAATAAAAGAGGACTTCGGCGATAATCCGAAGAAATGGAAATGGGGAGATTTCCACCAGCTATCGTTCCCGCATCCATTGGCATCTGCATCACCGATCTTTGAATACTTCTTGAATCCGAAAAAGCAGCCGATTGGCGGTTCAAACATAACGGTACAAGCGGCAGCTTTCAAAGAGGATGGCACAGTAAACCATGGTGCGTCGTGGCGCTTCGTTGCAGATCTGTCAGACTTGTCGCGGACATATCATGTTGTAGGACCTGGACAAAGCGGCCACATAAAATCTGAATGGTTCCACGATCAGGCAGACGATTGGGCGAAAGGTGACTTCCATGAAACAGTGCTTGGGGGCGAGATAGAAAATGGATCTACACTCATCTTAAAGGCGAAGAAAGACGAATAGATAGATCTGGGCTCATGAGCTTTTCTAAACTGAAGGGGCTGTCCAGAAAGTCAGTGAAAACTGATTTTCTGTGATAGTCCCTTTCTGGTTGGAGAATAAATGGGGAACCCCTGACAACCGTCGCTTTCCGTTCCAGGCGCACG
>NZ_JBBCZC010000068.1:0-10451 GCF_037144575.1 Sporosarcina sp. USHLN248 | reverse complement strand
AGCGTGCGCCTGGAACGGAAAGCGACGGTTGTCAGGGGTTCCCCATTTATTCTCCAACCAGAAAGGGACTATCACAGAAAATCAGTTTACACTGACTTTCTGGACAGCCCCGTTTTTTCGTACTTGAAGCATCTATGGAGAATTAAAAGTTGGTAGAAATTCGAGAAACCAAGCATATTTACTTTTTCCCCCGCATGAAGCATTTATCCGCGAAAAAAAGGAGCGCGGCTGCGCATAAATAGATTTCTCCGTGCATAAGAGCTCGTGGCTGCGCAGTCCGCGCATAAAGGAGTTCGGCTGCGCATAAATGATTTTGTCTGCGCATAAAGGAGTTCGGCTGCGCATAAATGATTTTGTCTGCGCATAAAGGAGTTCGGCTGCGCATAAATGGATTTTTCCGCGCATAAAAGATCGTGGCTGCGCATAAATGATTTTGCCTGCGCAAAAAGAAGTTCGTCCCCGCATAAATGATTATACCTGCGCATAAAAGATTGTGGCTGCGCATAAATGATTTTGCATACGCAAAAAGAAGTTCGTCCCCGCATAATGATTATACCTGCGCATAAAGGATCGTTGTTGCGCATAAATGATTTTGCGTACGCATAAAGCAGATCGTCCCCGCATAAATGATTATACCAACGCATAAGAGATCGTGGCTGCGCATAAATGATTTTGCATGTGCAAAAAGCAGATCGTCCCCGCATAAATGATTATACCTGCGCATAAAGGATCGTTGTTGCGCATAAATGATTTTGCGTACGCATAAAGGAGTTCGGCTGCGCATAAATGGATTTTTCCGCGCATAAAAGATTGTGGTTGCGCATAAATGATATTGCATACGCAAAAAGCAGATCGTCCCCCGCATAAATGATTATACCTGCGCATAAAGGATCGTTGTTGCGCATAAATGATTTTGCGTACGCATAAAGGAGTTCGGCTGCGCATAAATGATATTGCATACGCAAAAAGCAGATCGTCCCCGCATAAATGGATTTTTCCGCGCATAAAAGATCGTGGTTGCGCATAAATGATTTTGCATACGCAAAAAGAAGTTCGTCCCCGCATAAATGATTATATCTACGCATAAAAGATCGTTGTTGCGCATAAATGGAATTTGCCTGCGCATAAAAGCATTTGCATACTCATAAACTGTGCACCTTCGCATAAATGTCTCTAACTTCATATGAAGTAAGCGGAACACAAATGCCTAGTGAATTTTGTCTTTTGTAAGATAAAACCATTTTGAGATTTATGCGCGCTGCTTGGCGGTTTATGAGTGAATAAAACGTTTTATGCGCTTGCATAGGCATTTATGAGCTTACCGAAGCAATTATGAGTTGTTGATTGACATTATGCGTTTTTATTGGAGTTTATGCGTGTAGTGAGGGTAGTTATGCGTTTTCTATAGCGTTTTTGGGTAGGCAAACATTTTGGAGTGTTTCTGCATCGGGATAGATTGGTGATTTGTATGATGGGGGGAGTTGTTGGATTCATTTATGCGTGTGAATGGGGTGGCAATGCGCATTGCTTGGCGGTCTATGAGTGAATAAGACGTTTTATGCGCTTGTATAGGCATTTATGCGCTTGCAGGGGAGTATATGCGCTTACAGAAGTAATTATGAGTTGTTGATTGGCATTATGCGTTTGTATTGGAGTTTATGCGTGTAGTGGTGGTAGTTATGCGTATTTGATGAGAGGTTGGATAAAAATAAGGTTCATGAAATAATTAATCAAACGTTAATGTTCCTGTAATGGAAATGCAATAGAAAAAGGATATGATAAGACTATCAATAGACCCCCCTTTTTATTATATGTTTTACTTAAAGACGATCTGCCGAAGTTTTTTGGCGGATGGTCTTCTTTTTTTGTCGTTTATGTGCTAAACATTGTATAATGACAGTATGCGTCTATAAAAGTGAGGAAATTTCAATGCAAAGAATTGCTAATTTGCTTGTCGTAAAAGAAAATAAAGTGCTTTTATTGAAGAAACCGAAGAGAGGCTGGTATGTCGCTCCAGGCGGCAAAATGGATTTAGGCGAATCCATTTATGATGCAGCTATTCGTGAATTTACGGAGGAGACCGGCGCTTTGCCGATTGATCCGTTTGTAAAAGGTATATATACAATGGTTATCCATGATTCTGAAACGAATGAAGTTGTTAATGAATGGATGCTATTTACATTTATAGCAAAAGATTTGGAAGGCGTGCCTTATGAGGAAAATCGGGAAGGAATATTGGAATGGCATCCGGTCGAAAGTCTTGAGATATTGCCGATGGCTGAAGGGGATCGGACGAATTTGTTGTTTGCGGTTTCAGAACCGGGTGTTCAGTACGGAACCTTCCATTACACCGAGGATTTTGAACTGTTAAAAGAGCAAATACAAAAATCGATAGAAGGTGATTAAACATAATGGAAAATGAGCTGCCGAACAGTGATGTGGAATTAGTCATTATTACAGGAATGTCGGGTGCGGGGAAAACGGTCGCTATGCGAAGCTTTGAAGACTTAGGATTTTATTGCATCGATAATTTGCCTCCGGAACTGTTAGTGACTTTTTTGGATCTTATGATGAAATCTGAAAATAAAATGCGTCGCATCGCTGCAGTTATGGATACGAGGGGCGGCGACTTGTTTGATTCCCTTGTTGGAGCATTGGATAATTTGCTTCAAATGGAAGGTGTGTCGACGAAGCTGCTTTTTTTAGATGCTGATGATGAGACGCTCGTCCGCCGTTACAAGGAAACGAGACGTTCGCATCCATTGGCAGAAGGTGGCTTGCCGTTGACGGGTATTAAGAAAGAACGTAATCTTTTAAGTGAATTGAAAGGTCGTGCCCGTTACATTTTCAACACCTCTCAATTAAAACCGAGAGAGCTTCGGGAAAAAATCATTTCTACCTTTTCGGCTAAAGGGGATATGCCCTTTACACTGAATTTTATTTCATTCGGTTTTAAGCATGGAATGCCGATTGATGCAGATGTTGTATTTGATGTCCGCTTTTTGCCAAATCCTTATTACGTTAAAGAATTGAAACCGAAAACAGGTTTGGAGAAAGACGTGTCCGAATATGTGTTAAAATGGAATGATACACAAGTGCTTATCGAAAAATTGACCGATCTTTATAAGTTTATTATTCCTCAATATAAAAACGAAGGTAAATCCCAAGTGGTAATCGCATTTGGCTGCACAGGCGGCCAGCACCGTTCGGTTACGTTAGCTGAGTATTTCGGCAATCGCTTCAAAGATGAATACCGGACATTCATTACGCATCGGGATATCGAAAAAAGAAAGGGTTGACACGATGTTGCAATCCGGGAATATGAAGAGAATCGTTGTGTTTGGAGGCGGCACCGGATTGTCTACATTGCTGCGAGGTTTGAAAAAGCATCGTGTCGATTTGACGGCTATCGTGACTGTCGCCGATGATGGCGGCAGTTCCGGAAGGCTGTTGGATGCTTATGATATTCCACCTCCTGGCGATATACGACAAGTGATGGCAGCGCTTTCAGATGTAGAGCCGTTAATTGAGAAGATGTTCCAATATCGCTTTGCTACAGAGGATGATCTGAAAGGGCATTCTTTAGGCAATTTGATGTTAGCGGCATTGACAGATATTACAGGTGATTTTGCGCGTGCCGTTGAAAAGATGGGGCGTGTTTTGAATATTAAGGGCAAGGTTTATCCGGCAGCAAATCAGCGGATCACCTTGCATGCTGAGTTGGATGATGGCACAATTGTAACCGGCGAATCTAAAATTCCGGTCTATGGAAGCAAAATTAGAAAAGTATATCTTTCACCACAAGAAGTGCAACCATTGCCGGAAACCGTAGAAACGATCAACAAGGCAGATCTAATCATATTCGGTCCGGGCAGCCTCTATACAAGCATATTGCCGACGATACTTGTACGTGATATTCGGGATGCTGTCGTCAATTGCAAGGCAAAGAAATTGTTCATTAACAATTTGACGACACAAGAAGGAGAAACTTACCAATATACGGCGTCCGAGCATGTGCAGGCCTTATATGAGCACGCAAATGAACGTTTCATAGATACAGTATTACTGAATGGCACCGATTTGAATGGCTTGTTCGCAGGGCAAGATCATATGGAAAGGCCATGGCCTGTTGAAAATGATATTGCCGCTTTGGAGCAACTTGTGCCGCATATCGTTGTGGAAGACATTTCGACAGTTTCAGATGGCAGGGTCATTCATGATGCCGATAAAGTGGCATCATGGATTATGTCCTATATGGATCATGCGGAAATAGAATAGACTTGATCGTCGCCGCGAGAGGGGGAAAATCATGTCTTTTGCATCAGAAGTGAAAAAAGAGCTCACACAGATCGAAGCTGACGAATGTTGTATAAAAGCGGAAATCGCAGCGTTTATTCGAATGAATGGGGCGCTCTCTTTTTCAAATAAACAGTTGAGCCTCGATGTTCAAACAGAAAATGCAGCAATCGCAAGAAGGCTATATTCAAATATTAAGCGACTGTATCCAATTAAAGTGGAATTATTAGTCCGAAAAAAAATGCGACTGAAAAAGAACAATGTTTATATTTGCCGGATTCGGGAAGGCGCCAAGCAACTGTTAGAGGATTTATATATTCTAACGGGCACATTCCAGTTTAAAAATGAAATTGCCGGACAGTTAATTAAGAAAAAATGTTGTCAGCGATCCTATTTGCGTGGAGCATTTTTGGCGGGAGGCTCGGTCAACAATCCGGAAACGTCCTCCTATCATTTGGAAATCTTCTCATTTTATAAGGAGCATAGTGAAGCTCTTGTCGAGTTGATGAATAAATTTCATTTGAACGCGAAATCGATTGAACGGAAAAAAGGCTATATCGCTTATTTGAAAGAGGCCGAAAAGATTTCGGATTTCATCGGTTTGATTGGTGCGCATGTTTCGTTAATGAAATTCGAGGATGTGCGCATTTTGCGTGATATGCGCAACAGTGTCAATCGGCTCGTTAATTGCGAGACTGCCAATTTGAATAAAACGATCGGTGCTGCACAGCGGCAAGTGGAAAATATTAAGTTCATTCAAAATACGATTGGTCTTGATCAGTTGCCGGAACGGCTGCAGGAGATTGCCCATTTACGAATCGAATACCAAGATGTTACTCTTAAGGAATTAGGTGAAATGGTATCCGGCGGGACTGTCAGCAAATCAGGGGTCAATCATCGATTGAGAAAAATCGAGGAAATTGCCGAAAACTTGCGAAGTAGCGGCATCGGATAGAAAAAACTGAATAGGATTGAATAGAGAGGAGTCTATTGATTATGGCGGAAAAAACTGTAGAAGTGAATATGAAAACCGGATTGCAGGCGAGACAAGCGGCTCTTTTTGTGCAAGAGGCGAATAAGTTTACAGCAGATGTATTTTTAAAGAAAGATGAACGCCAAGTGAATGCGAAGAGCATTATGGGCGTAATGAGTTTGGCGGTAGCTCGCGGAACGACGGTTTCTTTAATCGCTGAGGGTGTAGACGAAGAGCAAGCAATTGAAAGACTAGCACAGCTTGTTGAAAATGAAAATTAATAATGAATAGATTGCCGTTTCCTTAGTAAGGAGATGGCTTTTTTCTATTTATGGGAAATTGATTGAGCGGATCGATTTCATCCTATAAGAAGAGGTAAACGCTTATGGCGGGAAAAATTATCTCGAATTCAAGACAAGTTTCTTGTTGATAGAAGTTTTGAATGATAAAGTGAAGGTAATCATGATCCTATATAGGAGGAATCGCTTTATGTATCCAATTGAAGGACATCATCATATTTCTATGTTAACGAAAGATGCTCAATACAATAACCGTTTCTATCGTACGATTTTAGGGCTACGCCGTGTGAAAGTTACCGTAAACCAAGATGATCCATCGATGTACCATTTGTTTTACGGCGATCGGACGGGAAGTCCAGGCACTGAGCTTACATTTTTTGAAATGCCTTTTGCAGGCCGTACTTATCGTGGGACAAATGCCATTACGAGAATTGGATTAGTCGTTCCCACAGAGGAGAGTTTATCGTATTGGAAATCAAGATTTGAAGAGCATAATGTAAAGCATGGTGAAGTGACAACGTATGCGAATCGCCAAGCCCTTCACTTTGAAGATGCCGAAGGATTGCGCATGGTGTTGTTAGTTTCTAAAGGTGAGAGACTGCCGCATTATGAGGTGTGGGACAAATCGGAAGTTCCGATCGAGCATCAGATTTTGGGAATGGGAGCAGTCGAAATAACCGTGCGCCGAATGAATAAAATCGCAGGAACGTTGACAAATATTTTGGGTTATACTGAAGTATCACGGACAGAAGATGAAGCGATCTTTCGTTCGGCTAAAGGCGATGTTTTTGGAGAAATCGTCGTGAAAAGTGATGATGGTCCCGCAGAAAAGCCTGGTCGAGGCAGCATTCACCATTTAGCGATTCGTGTTAAAGATGATGAGGAGCTGTCCTATTATGAAGAACAAGTGCGGTTGCACGGTTTTCATTCCTCAGGAATTGTAGATCGGTTCTATTTCAAAAGCTTGTACTTCCGGGAATCAAATGGCATTTTGTTCGAAATCGCAACGGATGGACCTGGGTTTACGATTGACGGGGATGTCGAAACGTTAGGGGAAAGATTAGATTTACCGCCGTTTTTGGAAGAACGTCGTACGGAAATCGAAGAAAATCTTGCACCGATTGAATAGTTTGTTTATCATCAAAGAAAAGAAATTTGCAAAAGAAAAGCCGAAAATGTCATGAAAGACATTTTCGGCAGTTTATTGTTTTTACGCCCTCGGCAGGAATCGAACCCACATTTTGAGAACCGGAATCTCACGTGCTATCCGTTGCACCACGAGGGCAATTTTTGTAACAGACAAGATTCATTATACAAAGAATATGGAAATTATGCAATAGCTATTTTCAATGCGTTATATTTGACCTTTATTGACCAACATCTGTATGATAGATGTACAGTTGAAATGGGTAACGTTTCAACAGAGCGATTATGATTGATTCATCCAAAAGGAGGAAAAGTCGAATGAATTTAATACCTACAGTTATTGAGCAAACAAACCGGGGTGAGCGGGCGTATGATATTTATTCCCGTCTTCTAAAAGACCGTATTATTATGTTAGGTAGCGCGATTGATGATAATGTCGCGAACTCGATCGTAGCGCAGCTTTTATTTTTGGAAGCGGAAGATCCGGATAAGGATGTTTCCATTTACATTAACAGCCCTGGCGGAAGCATTACTGCAGGGATGGCGATTTATGATACGATGCAGTTCATTAAACCTGACATTCAAACGATTTGTATTGGGATGGCCGCTTCAATGGGCTCATTCTTGTTGACAGCTGGAACGAAAGGGAAACGTTATGCGCTTCCGAACGCTGAAGTGATGATTCACCAACCACTTGGCGGTGCACAAGGGCAAGCAACAGAAATTGAGATTGCTGCAAAACGCATTCTTTTCTTACGTGAAAAGTTGAATACGATCTTGTCTGAACGTACTGGGCAACCAGTGGAAGTGATCGCGAGAGATACAGATCGCGATAATTTCATGACTGCTGAGCGTGCGAAGGAATATGGGTTGATCGACCATATTATTACGCGTAGCGATATGAAAGATTTAAAATAATGAAATTGATATGCTGGTGCCTGTTAAAGGGCACTGGCATTTTTATTTGACTTTGAAATGTTTGAAACCTTTTAGATGTTCATACGATAGAAAGGGAAAGAGGGAAGTTTGGATGGATAGACGCTACGGGTATGAAAAAGTATCGATGAGTAGGGAGTGGTAAGATGAAAAAATTATTAGGGCCGATTGCTATAATCATTGTATTATTAGCGATTGTAGCAATGTTATTGGTGCCAAGCTACAACAAATTCGTTAACTTGGAAGAGGATGTTGAGCAGTCCTATGCGCAAGTTGAAAACCAGTTGCAGCGTCGGCTTGATCTTATTCCGAATTTGGTGAACACCGTTAAAGGCTATGCAAGCCATGAAAAAGAAGTTATTGCGGAAATTTCTGACGCGCGTGCAAGATTGGCTGGCGCTTCTGGACCTGAGGAGCAAGCAGCTGCAGATACAGAGCTGTCGAATGCGTTAGGGCGTTTATTAGTAGTTGTGGAAAATTATCCAGAATTAAAAGCGAATCAAAATTTTACGCAGCTGATGGATGAGTTGGCTGGAACAGAGAACCGGATCGGTTTTGCGAGAAAAGATTATAATGATGTCGTTTCCCAATACAATCGACAAGTGAAACGGTTCCCGGGCAAATTAGTCGCTTCGATTTTCGGATTTGACGAGAAAGAGTATTTCCAGGCAGAAGAGGCTGCAAACAAAGCTCCTGAAGTCGATTTCGGAGATGACAAGGAGTGATTCGGAAATTTGTTCGATCGTTCGCGGTCGCATGTCTACTGTTCGTATACATGCCAATCGGGGTGTTGGCAGCCGAAATCCCCAATTGGAACGAATATGATTACTTCATTCAAGATCATGCACAAATTTTGTCTTATGAACAGAAAGAAGAGTTGAATCGGCTTGGTCGTAACTTGGAACAAGCAACAGGGGCTGAACTAGCTGTGTTGACGTTGCCGAGCATTGGCGATGAACCGGTTGATGTATATGCGACCGAGGCGCTAAGGGAATATAAGTTAGGGAAAGCCGGTGAAGATAACGGGGCGTTGCTAGTCGTAACAACGATTCCAAATTCATCTCAAAAACGTCATTTTGAACTTGCGGTCGGTTACGGGCTGGAAGGCGCCTTGCCGGACGGGAAAATAGGAAGGATTATGGATGAGGTTGCAGTTCCATATTTAAAAAATGAACAGCCGGATCTTGCGATTATGGAAGCTTATAAATCCTATTACAACGAAATTGCGGCTGAGTATGGATGGAATGGCGAAATGGCTACTGTCAATAAGCTTTCGAATCGAGGCGGAGGGTTAGGAATACCTGCGCCGGTCATTCTCTTCATTATTATCTATTTAATTTACCGTTTCAGTAGAGGTGGCCCTGGTGGCGGTGGCGGTTCGGGTGGCAGAAGAAGTAGCGGCCCAATCTTCTTCCCAGGCTCTTTCGGAGGAGGCGGTTTCGGCGGCGGGAGCGGCGGTGGCTTCGGTGGAGGCGGCGGCTTCAGCGGCGGAGGCGGCTCCGGAGGCGGAGGAGGAGCAGGAAGAAGCTGGTGATACCTAAAGCGTAGGGCGGCGTTCAGCCTCGACAGGCGCTGGAGAGCCTAAACATAAGGCGCTTTTTGCCTTATGCTTTAGGATCGAAGCGACCCGAGAGGCTGCCGCCCGAAGCTGGATGACCCCAAAAGCGTAGAGGGGCGTTTAGCCCTGACAGGCACTGGCCGACTAAGTTCGCCGCGTCCTGCGGCAACGTCGGCACTAATACATCCTGTTTGTCGGAAGAAAAGAGCCTAAGGCGCTTTTTCCTTAGACTCTTTTCTGAAGTGACCCGAAGGGCTGCCCCTCGTAGCTGGATGATACCAAAAGCGGAAGCGACCGTTTAGACCCGACAAGCGCTGGAGAACTTGAAACATAAGGCGCTTTTTGCCTTATGCTTCAAGATCGAAGCGACTCGAGGGTCTGGTCGCTGAAGTCTGGATGACCCCAAAAGCGGAGAACGCCGTTTAGCCTCGACAGGCGTTGGAGGGCTTGAACATAAGGCGCTTTTTATCTTATGAAAGGAAGGCAGTCTAAAATCGACGCGTCCTGCGACAACGACTGCATGACCTGCATCGTACAGGCCCAAACGACCCGAGAGGCTGGAGTTCGGAGCTGGATGACCCCAAAAGCGTAGGGCGGCGTTTAGCTCCGACAGGCGTTAGCCGACTAAGAACGCCGCGTCCTGCGGCAATGTCGGCACTAATACGTCCTGTATGTCGGAGAGCCTAAACATAAGGCGTTTTCTGCCTTATGAAAGGAAGGCAGTCTAAAATCGTCGCGTCCTGCGAGAAAGGCTTCATGATTCGCATCGTGCCGGCTTAAATGCTGCTCGGAGAATAACCGATGTCTAAAACATAGAGGTTGCCTGCAACACGAAAATTTGTTAAGCAGGCTTTCTGCCTCTTAACCAACAAGGAGTGGACAAGCTTGAAAAGATTTTTAGTATTCATAGTAGCTTTTGCTTTCTTACATACCGCAATTCAAATAGCTTCGGGGTGGGTTTTAACTGCTCTTTATACGCCGGATCTTTATAGCCTGGCGGAGGTTGTTCGCAATGAAGTTACTTTCGGGAGCGTAACGCATCTGCCGTTTATTTTTCTAATGGCGAGTGCGTCCATTGCTTATTTGATATCACAAAAGGTAGGTAGACGGACGGTTGTGAATTCATAGGGATACACGGGGCTGTCCAGAAAGTCAGTGAAAACTGATTTTCTGTGATAGTCCCTTTCTGGTTGGAGAATAAATGGGGAACCCCTGACAACCGTCGCTTTCCGTTCCAGGCGCA
>NZ_JBBCZC010000067.1:0-10960 GCF_037144575.1 Sporosarcina sp. USHLN248 | reverse complement strand
CGCATAACACCATCTCCCACGCGCAATACCATAATCCCAAACGCATAACGCCATCCCTCCCGCGCATAAAGTTCACTCCAAACGCATAAAGTTATCTCCCCCGCGCATAACCGCAGTCAAAAACGCATAATGCGATTCATCATCGCATAAACCTCGCCCAAAACACATAACGCCATCTCCCCCCGCGCAAATCCATAATCCAAAACGCATAACTCCATCCCCACCCGCATAACGCCTCCACTAAACGCATAAAATTCTCCTCCCCAAGCCCATTTCACTCCCAACTCTACAAATCTCCCATTATAATAGTAGAAACAATAGAAAAGGAGAGTGCATCCTATGAAGAAATCAACAACAGCAATCCTTCTATCCGCTGCGTTGCTCATCCCAACAGCAATCCCAGCAAAAGCAGCCACCTTCACGGACGTGCCACGCAGCCACTGGGCATACGAAACAATAGACAACATATCGGATCGAGGCATCATCAACGGCTATCCCGATGGCACCTATCGACTGAACGAACCGGTTACACGCGCTCAAGCAGCCAAAATTGTTGCGCTTGCTGCCAAAGTGAAGCCATCAGAAAACTTCCAGCCGAACTTTAAAGACTTCACGCCAGCGCACGGCTCCTATAACCATATCCGGGCGCTCACTGAACAAGGTGTGTTTAACGATGGGGAAGCGTTCAAGCCGAACGATCCACTCACAAGGGGGCAAATGGCCAAAATTTTAGTGAACGCCTTCGATATGATTGTTGACGATAATGATCTCATTACATTTGCTGATGTTAGGAAAATCAACGGTTACTACGGCTACATCACAACAATCGCAGAATTAGGCATCACGACGACTGAACAGGGTGGCATGTTCAAGCCGAACGAAAATGTCACTCGCGCACAAATGGCGGCGTTCATCCAGCGCACGATAGACTTCGATGCCAAACGTAAATCTGGTGAAATCTATTATGACAAAGAAAAACAGCGTTATGTTGATAAAGAATACTCAATTCCTGAGCCGCCAAAAGTAACAGCAACTGACACGATTCCGCTCGTCAATGAAGAACGCAAAAAACAAAATATCCCTGCATTGAAGGAAGACGCAGCACTTTCCAAAATTGCCCAAGTAAAAGCGGAAGACATGGTGAAAAACAATTACTTCGCTCACCAGTCGCCAACCTACGGCTCAGTCGGGCAGCTGTTAGACCACTTTAATTACAAATGGAGTGGCTATGGGGAAAACATCGCCCAAGGCTATACGACACCCAAATCCGTCGTTGAAGGATGGATGAACTCAACCGGCCACCGCGCCAACATCCTAAACGCCAAATTCACCAACATAGGCATCGGCTACGCAACCGACAAAAACGGCGATACCTACTGGGTCCACATCTTCACAACCAAATAACAAAACCGGGCACAAACCCGTGCCCGGCCTATATTTTTTTATGAATCAACCCAAGTATTCTTTAATCAGACCGCCACTCAAAACCCACCCCTTAATATGTCAAAAGCATTCATCGCGAATCACAATTTCCAAAAGAAACAACCCTCCGCGCCCACACAATATCCAATACCAACCCTAATTAACTCATAAATCAACTAAACCACGCATAATCATCATCCGCCACCGCATAAACTCCCCCCAAAACGCATACCAACCTTCACGAACGCAAAACTCCTAAAACTCCCTCATAACCCCTCGTCCTAAGCGCATAAACTTCAAGAATCACTCATAACGACCACTCAACTGCGCATAACTCCCACCTACAACATCCGCTCATAACAAAACCCATCCCTTAATTTGTCAAAAGCATTCATCGCGAATCACAATCTCCAAAAGAAACAAACCGCCGCGCCCACACAATGCCCAATACCAACCCTATTAAACTCATAAATCAACTAAACCACGCATAATCCCTGGTCCTAAGCGCATAAACTCCACGAATCACTCATAACGACCACTCAACTGCGCATAACTCCCATCTACAACATCCGCTCATAACAAAACCCATCCCTTAATATATCAAAAGCATTCATCGCGAATAACAATCTCCAAAAGAAACTCCACCCCACGCCCACACAATGCCCAAAACCAACCCTATTTAACTCATAAATCAACCAAACCACGCATAATCATCATCCACCACCGCATATACTCACCCCAAAACGCATACCAGCCTCCGCAAACGCAAAACTCCTAAAACTCCCTCATAAACACTTGCCCCAGCCGCATAACGCCTCTCCTCCCACGCATAACCCGCCCCCACCCCCACACCCCCTCCAAACTCCTACGCCGCCCCATCCATCCCCTACAAAATCCCTAATCTATAAAACTATTTCCCAGCCCCATGTCTTTAATGAATCAAAGTGGGTATAATTAGAAATAAAAAAGATACACAAAAGGAGGCTGTCGGCAATGAAACAACGAAAAGCAACACATCTACCTAAACTCATCCCAACAATCTTTTTTGCACTCATCACATTCCTGTTCATCGCACTGCCAGCACAAGCAGCACGCGTCGATGACGTTAAATTCTTCGTCGAACACTTTTACTATGGAGACATCCCGGCTGACCTCCACGAAAAAAAGACCATTGAAGAAGTGATCGATTCCTTAGATGAATACTCCCGTTACTTAACCGCGGAAGAATACAGTAAGTATGTTGCATCGGTCGGGGCGGATGACGTAGCCCTTTCCGACATAAATACTCCTGCCGTCTCATCATCCATGCTGTACGGCAACATCGGCTACATTCGGATCAAAACCTTCTCAGCGAACATGGATGAAGAAGTGACGAAGCAATACAATAAACTGAAAAAAGAAGGAGCGAAAAAACTCATTATCGACCTTCGCTATAACGGCGGTGGCTACGTGGAAAGCGCCGAAAAACTATTAGGCCATTTCAACGGTGTCCATAACGCTTATGAACTGACAACACGGGAAGGCAGCGAAATGATTAAGCCTGTCGCTTCCAAAACAAAATTTCCGAAACAAACATACATTTTAGTTAACCGCTATTCGGCATCGGCATCTGAAATCGTAGCGGCATCGGTTGCGGATCAAAATGCCGCGGTCATCGTTGGGGAACGAACAAAAGGGAAGGGGACTGTCCAATCGTTCTTTGAATTTGAAGACGGCTCTGCCCTGAAACTAACCGTCGGCAAATTTACTGGACCAAGCAAAAAGGAAATCCATCATAACGGCGTCAAGCCGACGATCGAATGTGCTTACGATGCTGAACTAGCGACAATCCACGGACGGCTCATTCACGAAATGATGAGCGAACAAAAATACAAAACCGTTACGCCGATCGACCATAGCCCACAAGAAAAGACGTTTCACATTCATTTCACACAAAAAATGAACTTAAAAAACGTTCATGCGTCCAATAAAGTAGAGCTCGTCAAAGTAGGGGGGATCGCCGTACCAATCGCCATCCAGCCAAACGGGGAAGACGTCATCGACATCACCCCGAAAAAACCGATGGAACGTGGCGGCTCGTACGTCCTCATCGTCCACCCGGGCTTTGAAAACCAAACAGGGAGGACTACAAAACAAGGCATTTACACACCAATTACAGTGAAATGACAAACAAAGAAAAATGAACATTTGAAACAAATATGCTATAATCAACAGTTGTTTACATGAACCTACTATGCATGTCACCCCGAATGGATTTGGCATGCGTCTTTTAAATGAAAAACTCAAAAGGCTCCCAAACGAACGGCAGCCTCCAATAAAAATTCAGCTCCAACAGAAAGGAACATTTACGAATGGATAAGAAAATTTGCGTCGTTGGCTTAGGTTACATCGGCCTTCCAACTGCCGTCATGTTCGCCAACAGCGGCGTCCACGTGCACGGCGTCGACATTAACGAAAAAGCAGTGAACATGATTGCCAACAAGCAATTACATATAGAAGAAAACGGCCTGCAAGAGCGCCTCAACCGCGCCATCGACGAAGGATACTTCACCGTCTCTACAACACCTGTAGAAGCAGAAGTATACATCGTCGCAGTCCCATCGCCCATTAACCCGGACAATACAGCGAACTTGGAATACATCCGCCAGGCGACAGCATCCATCGTGCCGTACTTAAAACCAGGCGCACTCGTCATTCTGGAATCAACAGTACCGCCAAAAACAGTCGAAAACGTCATGCTGCCGGAGCTTCGCAAATCGAATTTGACTTTGGGAGAAAACCTTTTCGTTGCACATTCTCCAGAACGCGTCATCCCGGGCAAAATTTTCGAAGAGTTAGTGAACAACGACCGGATCGTCGGAGGGATTACACCAGAATCGGCAGAGCTCACAAAATTGCTTTACAAAACATTCGTCCAAGGTGAAATCCATCTGACAGACGCAACGACCGCAGAACTTGTAAAAGTTATGGAAAACACATACCGAGATGTCAACATTGCGTTCGCCAACGAATTAGCGAAAATCGCCGAAAACATCGGCGTAGACATTTGGGAAGCGATCCGTTTCGCAAACTTCCACCCGCGCGTCAACATCCATACGCCAGGCCCAGGAGTAGGTGGGCACTGCATCGCAGTCGATCCTTGGTTCCTTGTGGAATTAAACCCGGAAAACTCCGATATTATCCATAAAGCACGTTTGACGAACGATTCCATGCCGCAATTCGTTGCGAAAAAGGCGAACAACTTGTTAAGCGGACGCACAGCGGGCAACAGTAAAGTCGCCATCCTAGGCCTTGCATTTAAAGGCGACGTCGACGATATGCGCGAAAGCCCTTCTTTAAAAGTAATTGATGCGTTACAGCAATACGGCATTGAAGTATCCTCCTTCGATCCGCATATTAAAGAATTGCAGCACCCGACTCAAAAGGCGACATTGGAGGAAGCAATTGAAGACGCAGATCTGATCATCTTGACGACAGATCATACCGATTTCAAACAGCTTAGCCCGGACATGCTGAATACGAAAGAGCCGAAGCCATTTGTGTTAGATACGAAAAACGCGCTAAGCCGTGAAAAATGGGAACAAGCCGGCTTCCATTACTATAAATTAGGAGACGGCTCGCCAGTAGGAGTTTTCAATTAAATGAAAGAAAAAGTATTAGGTGTTGACGTAAATACTGAAAACTACGATGAACTCATACCGAAGCTCTTTCAAAACATCGAAGACAAAAAGAAATCGTTAGTCGTTGCCATCAACCCCGAAAAACTCATGAAAGCAAAAGACGATCCACGCCTTCATGCACTATTAAATAGAGCGGAATTCCAAATTCCGGACGGTATCGGAGTCATCATTGCGTCAAAGCTTCAAAAAGGCAACATTACATCACGGGTAACAGGCGTTGATATGATGGATCGCATCGTAAGGGAAGCGGCGAGAACGAAAAAGCCAATCTTCCTTTACGGCGCCAGGCCGGGCGTTGCGGAAACTGCCGCCGAAAAGTTAATTGAAACCTATCCAGATCTCATCGTAGCTGGCACACAAGACGGCTACGAAAAAGACGTCAACAAAGTAATTCAAAAGATCAACGAAGCAAAGCCGGATATTCTATTCGTCGCCATGGGCTCACCGAAACAAGAGCTATGGATCGAACAATACCGCGACCAACTGCACCCGACGCTTTATCAAGGAGTCGGCGGTTCCTTTGATGTGTTAGCTGGCAATGTTAAGCGCGCACCAGCGGCATTTCAAAAAGTAGGAGCCGAATGGCTATACAGACTATTAAAGGAACCGAGCCGCCTAAAGCGACAAATGAACCTTCCGAAGTTTTTACTTGAAATTATCCGTAAAAAAGAGAAATGATACTTGTAATCTACTAAAACAGGTGATAGAATACGTAAGTGTAAGGATAATTTCCTCTGTAGCATATATAACAAACGCCACGCAGGACGAAAAACGGTTGGTTGACCGCACAAAAGGACTTGAACAGCTCCCATCTGTTCAAGTCCTTTTGCATTTTCAAAAGAAAATCTTCTCTTAAAGAACAAATATATTCATAACGAACATGACAATTTCATAACAATAGAAGAAATATTGTAGAAATACTTGATAAAAATTTGAAATACGATAGAATAGTAGAAGCAGCGGAAAATTACATAGTCATTTTCTCTATGAATCTGACAGAATACCATTTTGTAATTGACATCCCTGCTATTAATATCTATACTTTAGTTTGTAATGGCTTCTACTTCCATTTTGCCGTGGGGTAGATGACAAAATTATTTCTTAATCAGAGGAGGAAATTATTCAATGGCTAACCAACCAACGAAGTATCGTAAGTTTGTAGTTGGCGCTGCATCAGCTGCATTAGTAGCATCTGCAGTAGCACCAGTTGCAAGTGCAGCATCTTTCACAGATGTGGCTGACAACAACTCACACAAAGCATCCATCGATGCACTAGTAGCAAAAGGTGTCATCTCAGGTTACCCTGATGGCTCGTTCCAACCAAACAAAACTTTAACACGTTCTGACGTTGTTAAAATGATGGGTAAATGGTTGAAAGCAGAAGGATACTCAGTTCCAACTGACTACAAAACAAACCCACGTTTCGCAGATCTAACATCTGCTTCTAACGACGAGCTTCTACAAATGGCTGCTCTTGTTAAAGACAACGGCCTATTCGTAGGAACTCCAGACGGGAAACTTGACCCAGCTGGCAACATCACTCGTGAAAACATGGCAATCGTTATCGTTCGCGCATTCGACCGCGTACACAACATTGACCTTGCAACATATGTTGCTGGACAAGAATTCAAAAAAGACGTAGTTGACTTAGCTCAAGCGAAAGCTGAAGCACGTCCAGCGATCGACGTACTTGACTACTTCGATATCACAAACCCAGCAAACCCTACATTCGACCCTAAAGGTACAACTACACGTGCTCAGTTCGCTTCATTCTTGAACAAAGCGATTGAAACTGACTACTCTGAAGTTGCAACTGGTGTTGTAGGTGATGTAGCAGTTAAGGCTGTTAACGCTACAACTGTTGAAGTAACATTCAAAGATGCAGTTGAAAACGTTAACTCTTTGAACTTCACAATCGAAGGTTTGACTGTTTCAAACGCAGCAGTTAAACAATCTGACAACAAAACAGTTGTATTGACAACTGCAGTTCAAGAAGGCGGTAAGAAATATACTGTTTCTCTTGACAACAAAGAAATCGGTTCATTCGAAGGTATCTCTGCTGTAGTTCCTTCTAAAATCGATATCACTACTCAATCTGTACAAGGTAAAGTAGGACAACAAGCGATTATTTCAGCTGATGTTGGTGTTAAACAAGCAGGTATTCCTGTAACATTTAACGTTAAAGCTGATACAAATAACACGCTTAACAAAGACCAAGTGTTTGAAGCAGTAACAAACGCTGATGGAATTGCAACATTCTCTTATACACAATATGCAGCTGGCGATGATCAAGTAGTTGCATACCCAACAGGTGCACCGTCAGTTCGCAGCCTTGCTTATGTATTCTGGGGCGTTGACACGATCCTTTCAGTTGAACCAACTGATAAGAAAGGTAACAGCGTAAACAACGGAGAAGATAAGACATACAAATTGACTTACCTTGATCCTAAAACAGGCAAACCAGTTGCAAATCAAAAATTCAATGTAACATTTGCTGAAAACGTAAATGTTAACATCGATAAAACTTCAAAAGCGACTGTAAACGGTGTAAATCCGGTTCAACTATTGAATGATGATGAGCCTGTAGTTGCAACTGTTACAACTGACAGTAAAGGTGAAGCTATCTTTACAGTGTCTGGTCATAACACTGCTGTAACACCAATCGTGTTCAAAGATGAAGGAAAAGAAAGCACAAAATATGAAGCTCAAAAGCTTCAAGCAAAAGTGGATAAACTAACATTTGGTGCACTTCAAGCTGAATACGTGATTGACGTTACTCGTGAAGGATCTGAAGAAGCTGCTATCTACGCAGAAAACGGCCGTGAATACAAAGTCGTTGTAAAAACCAAGGATGGTAAAGTTGCTGCTAACGAACTTGTAAATGTTGCGTTTAACGAAGATTTAGACCGTAATATCAATACAAACACTTCTGCTTATTTCATTGATGAGGATGAAAAAGTAGTTCCTGATGCGAGAACGAAATCTTACACTGTGAAAACTAACGATAAGGGTGAAGCTACATTCACTATCGGAAGTGACATACCAAAAGACTATGCTACTCCAATCGTATGGATTGATATTAATTCATCAGATGCGAGAGATGGTAAACTTGATGAAGGTGAACCATACAAAGTTGCTCCAATTTCTTACTTTGCTGAACCTAAACTAGCAGGTGGAGTGTTAACGCCTTCTAAGGAGATTGGCGGTAAAGCTAATAAAGAATTCACTGGATTAGAATCAGCTTTCTTTACACTAACTGCATCTAACCAAAGTGGAAAACCTTACACTCTGAATGGTGCAGATTATTCATCAATTGATGCAACATTTACTGTTACAAATACAGGTAAAAATGACATTACCGTAATTGCTGACAACAAGAAATATGTGGTTTCTCCAAACCGCCCACTTACAGTTCATGTTAAGGATTCTTCTAAACCTTACATTGAAGTTGTAACTGGTAATGAAGAAACTACAAATCTTTCAACTTCCGTACGTGTAGTTGCTACTGGAACAGCACAACCTGCTACTAACAGTAAATTGCGTCCAATCAATCTTGGCAGCCACACTAAAGAAGCTAACTTCACTGCTACAACAGAATTAGGTTCAATTCATACAGGTATCGTTGAATCAATTGATACTGAAAAGAAAGAACTTAAATTTGAAAAGAAAAATAAAGTAAGCTACAAAGATGCTACTTACAAAAACATGAATGCAGTCACTATTAAGCAAGATGCATTCGAAGAGCTTATCGTAAATAATATCGGTAAGGTAAAAGTAACATACAAGAAAGACGGCGATAAGGTAACATTTGAAATCGTGTCTCTTGATGGCAATGTAGCAGGAGCTCTAACAGATATTAATCGTGCAACCAACCTAACGGATATGGTCGCTGCTCTAACAAAACATGGCGATACGTTTAACCCTAAATTCAGCACACTAAAAAGTGATGCTCAAAAAGAAAGCGTAGCTAGTGCTCTACTTTCTGCTAAAGCAGTATCCGGCGTATTGACTGATTCTCAAGCTTCTTCTGTGTATTCTATTGCATACGATAAAGAAGTAACAGATGCTATTGAGGATTTCAAAGGAGACAAAACAGCTACTAATCTTAAACTTGTACCTGGTTTAGATCTTTCTGAAGTAAAAGCTGCAGACGAAACTGCTGTTGTTGGTAAACTTGCAAGCTTTGCTGGTAAGACATTGAAGGAATTGCAAGAGGCTGTAAATAAAGCAGTAGCAGACGTTGAAGCTGGAAAAGCAACAGAAGAAATCGATGCAGCTTTAGAAGCAATAAACGATGCGGCTGATAAAACAGCAATGAAGACAGCATTGAAAGCTAATGCGGCTGTTCTTAAGTTGGATATTACAAAGTTAACTGACGAACAAGTTACATTCGTGGCAGATGCATTATTCACTAATAGCTTGAAAGGTTTCTACAATGCAGTAAATGTCAAATCTGTTTTTGCTGATGCAGTGAAATTAGCAACAGATGCGACTGCTCCTACTGTGAAAACAGTTGAAATTTCTACAGATGGAACAACGTTGACTTTAACATTCGACGAAGCAATTCAAGGTGATGACACAGTTACAACAGCAGACCTTACTTTCGAAGATGCTGATGGTACTGCAGTTGCAGTTTCGGGTGTAGAAGCTTCTTTAAGCGGTAATACAGTTGTTATTACACTTGAAGGACCAGAAGGTTTAGAAGCAGGACATACACTTACTGCTCTAACTTTAAAAACAACAAATGGCGATGCAGTGAAGGTTACAGACAAGTCACTTGCTGAAAATGAGTTTGTCTTTGATGTAGCTGGATATTCTGTAGTAGCTGTAAAAGAATAAGTTAACTCTTTCAACTAATTATCTAATTGAAATGAGTGAAGGAACCCCCACGATTTACCAAAAGGTAATTCGTGGGGGTTTGTTAAATAGGATTTTATAATATTTGTTATAATATTCACGCAAATCCAGCAAAATAAAGCACATAATTATCATTTCTTTCATACTTGAGTTGTCCTGCTTGCTTCAAGAATATTCTGAGCCAGGAAGCCGAACTGCACAATTTGCAGTATAAATTTAATTCGTTCTAACAGATACGGCGTTGAATGGATCCAGCTTACTTCCTCTTTTAGCTCGTTTTTCTGAATACGGTGTAGCTTCTGCCTTTAAATGTTTCCTGATGGTTTTTCGATCAAATCCTGTTTCCCTTGCAATCGCACTAATTGTCCAACCTTTCCGTTTTAATTCTCTTATCATAAAAAATCCTCCAGCAATAACGTCATTCTCACACTTCCAATCTATCTCTCTCAAAATAGATTATCCGTAAAAACTGGAGAAATTTAAACCGTTATTATTGAGGATTTTAACAGCGATATTCTCAATGATCTTACAGTCTTGAACAAGCAAGCATTGATCTGGAGTATAAGACCGGGAACACTTTCATTACCAGATGGACCTGCCAATTTCTGAACTCCTTCTGGCAGACAATTCACATCTGCTTCAATTGCCTTGCAAGCTTTTGAATGTGTCTGCTATAAGCGCCTCACCAACTATTATAGGTTCTAAATCAAATGTTGGGGTGATTTGATTTGCACGTCACCCTTTTACTTAGGTACCGCTGAGTAATATTGATTTGCGCTACAGGGCGGACGCTTTCCGCCGGCATGGCTTCAGCCGCTTCCCTCGCTTTGCTCAGTCCAGGGTCTTCAGCTCATGCTCCTAACGCTTCGCTTTTACTCGCAAAAGAATTTTGCTATTCCGGCAGGAGTCGCCGCCTTTCGCTCCAATCAACGAATCTCTTTTATACCGATTTTTGTAGTCAAATAATTCTTATCCTAAATGAACCCCAATTTCTTTATATC
>NZ_JBBCZC010000066.1:0-11306 GCF_037144575.1 Sporosarcina sp. USHLN248 | reverse complement strand
CTTTCGTTTACTTGTTTCTCGACAATTCAAGTATAAAAGAAATGGTGATTACGTGCTTTTTTGGGGTTCTATAATATTTGTGTGAATACCCCAACAAATATTATAGAACCAGAAAAAGAAGCCTCTCAAAAATTCAGCGAATTAATGAAAGGCTTCCATATTTAAGGTGATTTTGTGTAGCTTATGACCAATAAAATGACCACGGTTTGATGATAAGTGCTCTAACCCTTGGTATATCAAGGGCTTAGAGTTTTCCTTACATCATGCCGCCCATGCCGCCCATATCAGGCATGCCGCCGCCAGCTGCTGGTGGTTCAGGCAAGTCTGCTACGACTGCTTCAGTTGATAGGAACATAGCCGCTACAGAAGCTGCGTTTTGTAGAGCTGAACGAGTTACTTTTGTCGGGTCTACGATACCTGCTTGCATCATGTTGACCCATTCGCCGTTTGCAGCGTTGAAGCCGATGCCGACTTCTTCGCGTTTTAGGCGATCGACAACGATTGAGCCTTCAAGGCCAGCGTTTGTTGCGATTTGACGTACCGGCTCTTCCAGTGCACGAAGAACGATTTTCACGCCAGTTGCCACGTCGCCTTCAGTGGACTCAAGCAATGTTTCAACTTTTGTATAAACGTTCACTAATGCTGTACCACCGCCGGATACGATACCTTCTTCAACTGCAGCGCGAGTAGAGTTCAATGCGTCTTCAATGCGAAGTTTACGCTCTTTCAACTCTGTTTCTGTCGCTGCGCCGACTTTGATAACCGCTACGCCGCCAGCCAATTTTGCAAGGCGTTCTTGTAGTTTCTCTTTGTCGAACTCAGAAGTTGTTTCTTCAAGTTGTACGCGGATTTGGCCAACACGCGCATTGATTGCATCTGTATCGCCGTTTCCTTCAACGATTGTCGTATGATCTTTCGTAACAACGACTTTCGCTGCACGTCCAAGTTGTGTAATATCAGTAGATTTCAAATCAAGTCCAAGATCTTCTGTAATGACTTGACCGCCAGTTAAGATGGCAATGTCTTCAAGCATCGCTTTACGACGATCACCAAATCCAGGAGCTTTAACAGCTACTGCGTTGAATGTACCGCGAAGTTTATTGACAACAAGTGTTGCAAGTGCTTCGCCTTCAACGTCTTCTGCGATCATAAGAAGCGGTCTGCTTTGTTGAACGACTTGTTCAAGTACAGGAAGGATTTCTTGGATGTTCGCAATTTTCTTGTCAGTAATTAAGATATAAGGGTTTTCAAGAACCGCTTCCATCTTATCAGTGTCTGTTGCCATGTATGCAGATGCATAACCGCGGTCGAATTGCATACCTTCTACAACATCAAGCTCAGTTGTGAATCCTTTTGATTCTTCGATTGTAATAACGCCGTCGTTGCCAACGCGCTCCATCGCTTCAGCGATCAAGTTGCCGACTTCTTCGTCGCCTGATGAAATTGCAGCAACTTGAGAGATTTCTTGTTTGCTTTCGATTTCATCAGAAATGCCTTTCAATTCTTCAACTGCTGTTACAACCGCTTTTTCAATTCCTTTACGGATACCGACTGGGTTTGCA
Organism: Sporosarcina sp. USHLN248; assembly: GCF_037144575.1. Classification (NCBI taxonomy): domain Bacteria; kingdom Bacillati; phylum Bacillota; class Bacilli; order Caryophanales; family Caryophanaceae; genus Sporosarcina; species Sporosarcina sp. USHLN248. Next base: position 9,744 of record NZ_JBBCZC010000066.1, on the reverse strand, counting down.
CCAGCTGTTACGTTTTTCAATCCTTCACGGATCATCGCTTGCGCCAATACTGTTGCAGTCGTTGTTCCGTCACCAGCGATTTCGTTCGTTTTGGAAGCAACTTCAGCAACCAATTTCGCACCCATATTTTCGAATGCATCTTCAAGTTCAATTTCTTTTGCGATTGTCACACCATCGTTCGTAATAAGTGGAGAACCGAATTTACGCTCTAAAACAACGTTGCGCCCTTTTGGCCCAAGCGTCACTTTTACAGCGTTCGCAAGTGTATCAACACCACGCAGCATTGCGCCGCGAGCATCTTCATTAAATTTAATTTCTTTAGCCATTTATGAATTCCCTCCTGATTTTTCGTATCTTTCTATGAGCCTTCAAAGATCATCGTAAACTTACATCCAACCTCCACTTACAAAGTAAGGGCATATGCTGAACTATTTATCCGATGATGGCTAAAACGTCGCTTTCACGCAAGATTAAATATTCATTGCCTTCATACTTCACTTCAGTACCAGCATATTTTGAGAAGATAATGCGGTCGCCTTCTTTTACTTCCAAGTCGACACGCTGGCCGTTCTCAAGAACGCGCCCTGTTCCTGCCGCAACGACTTTGCCCTCTTGCGGTTTTTCTTTCGCAGAATCCGGCAGTACGATACCGCTTGATGTCTTTTCTTCCGCTTCGATTAGTTCGATAACGATACGGTCACCTAATGGTTTCAACAAGTGAAACAACCTCCTCGACATGATATCTTCTTTTTTAGCACTCAGTAATCACGAGTGCTAATACATTTCCTATCATAATAAAGTTGTCCAATAATTGCAAGTAAAATACTCGCATCTATTTCTCTTTGCTAAACTTTCTTATAACCGCTAAAATGGACATCATAAGAAAGGACGTTATTAATGAAAAATTGGAAAATCTACATAAGTATCGTCGCCATTTATTTATTGATGCAATTCGGAAGCCTTCCGCTTCGAGACATGTTTATCGGCTATTTCCAAACTAGCGGCATGAGTGAGCTCGATGCGATTATGTATGGCATTGCTTGGGGGCTTTTCATTGCAAACGTAATTGCCGCCCCGATCATGTTTTTCATGACGACACGCAATAAAAAGTTTTGGAACATCTTCAAAAAAGGAAAAAAAGCTTCCTTTGGGAAAACAATATTATGGGGCGTCTTAGGATTTTTACTCGCGATGGCCGGCCAAATGCTCGCTGCTATAATTGAAATGTCTCTTGGCATTATGCCTGGTTCGCAAAACACATCCGATTTAGGAAATATAGCAAAAGTAGCGCCAATTATTATTATTTCCATCGTGATTTTCGCCCCTCTATTAGAAGAACTCGTTTTTAGACGAGTGCTGTTCGGTGGTATTTATACAAAAACGAACTTCTGGATAGCCGCCATTGCCAGCGGTCTTATCTTCGCAGCTGTCCACAACGAATTTGAACATTTGCTCATGTACATGACGCCAGGCCTCATCTTCGCGTTCATTTATTATTACACTCAGCGCATTTGGGCACCGATGATCTCCCATATGCTCATGAACGGCTTTGTGACCATTGCACAATTGAATGCAGACAAATTGGAAGAAATTCAAAAAATGAAGCAAGCAATTATTATTTTCTTCCAATAAAAAACTGCCTTCCAAATACGTGGGAGGCAGTTTTATTTTTAAAATGAAGAAAAGAGCGAAAAAACAAGGAAAAAGATCAGTATTACTCCTAAAACAACACCAAATGCGAACACAATTGCTAGGACACCTAATCCTCGCCATGCAGAAAAGCCATGAACGAGGCCTATTCCTTTACACGAAATGACCGTCCATAAATTCCAACGCCAATGGAAATCATATTCGTTAAAAAATAAATCCCAATTGGCAAATTGATAGGAATTAAGGGATCTGTTGGAGCTTCAAATAGACGACTCCCGTAAACAGCTAACAATAAAAAATTCATAGGAGCGAGCCATATGATCGGAATCGTGCCTGCAGGAACGATACGTGCCATATCGCTAAACGTGCCAGTTCCCCCAAGCCATTTCCCAATCCATGTATAGAGTACAGACGAGAGCCACCATCCTAATAACGCACCGATATAGTTTGACGAGAACGCTAGTAAGACAATCGCAAGTAGCGGCAAACCATCGAACAAACCAGTTGATGCTGAGACGAAAAAACCACTACCAATTGTCCCCAAGAAAAAGATGAAAAATCCATAGCGAGCCGTCTTTTCCTTAAGCATATATCGAAGTGTATCCGTCGGCCGACTCCAAATGGAAATTAAAGGATTCATGCATTTCCCCTCTCTTTGTTCAAACTATGCCCCAATGAACATCTATATCTATTATACAGAACTTTCCTACTTTATTACACGATAAAAAAACCGCCCTTGAAGGTAGCTTCAAAAGCGGACTTCATTTTATTTATTTAGTTTACTCATCACTTCATCAATTTGCCGTTGTTGCTCGGCTTTCACTTCTTCTAACTTACGCTTCTTCTCCGCCTTCAAATATTTTCGATAACCAACCTTACTTATCAAAATACTAATTTCGTATAGGATGAACAATGGTACCGTCACTAATAGATGTGACATAATGTCTGGCGGCGTAATGAATGCCGCAATGACGAACAGGCCAAAATAGGAATACTTCCGGAATTTCGCTAACAATTTCGGATCCAATATGCCTAATCGAGATAAAAACAAGAGAACGATCGGCAGCTGGAACACGATACCGAACGGGATTAAAATTTGGAATAGAAATGTGAAGTATTCATTAATGCCGATCGTCTGTTGAATGTCCAAATCTGCAGATAGGTTCATCATGAAATTCATCGCAAACGGCAGAAGAACAAAATATGAAAATGCTATCCCTCCGATAAAAAGAAGAAACGCATAAGGTATATAGCTGAGCGTCGCTCGCCTTTCCGTCTCATGTAAGCCCGGCGAGACGAAAGACCAAAATTGATACATAATGACTGGCGAAATCAATACAATCGCCAAGAAAACGATTACTTTTAAGTAAATTACAATTGGATCAACGACAGTAAATGCGTGAAAATCGACATTTCCCGCTCGATCCTGTAAAAAATGAATAATCGGCTTGGCCAAAAAGAAGCTGCCAATTACCGCAATAACAAAGAAAACGACGATAACTATCAGCCGTTTTCTAATTTCATCTATATGCTCAATGACGGTTAAATTTTTTTCTTTCATCGGACAGACATCCTTACTTATTGCACGTCGTTTTTCTTGTCTTCAATCTTTTGCGCCTTTTCATCATCATCCGATGCGAGGCCTTTAGTTGCATTTTTAAATTCACGCAATGAAGAGCCGACTGCTTTTCCAATTTCGGGCAACTTCTTAGGTCCAAAAATGAGTAATGCAATTATTGCAATTAAAATTAAACTCGTTACACCTGGAGCCATTTCGGACACCTCCCTCATAATATGTCTATTCTACACGAAAAATGCTTGTATTACTATTGACAGCAGCATTATAATTGTGAATCTTTTACGTCATTTTTAATGAAATAAATTAATGCCTGCAATTCAATAGATAAATCGATCGTATGCACACGCATCGAATCGGGAACGGAAAGGCGAACCGGGGTAAAATTGAGAATTCCTTTCACACCGATCTTCTCCAATCTATCCGCAATTTCTTGTGCCACCCGAGCAGGAACTGTCAAAATAACAATGTCGATTCCCATCTCCATAATCTTTTCTTCAATTAAATCCGGATGAAAGACCGGGATATTGCTAACGGTCGTTCCAGTTTCTGGCGCTTTCGGGTCGAATGCAACAACAATTCGAGTGTTATGGTTCTTTTGGAAATTATATTTTAGAAAAGCATTTCCTAAACTTCCTACTCCGATTAGGGCGACATCCGTTTCTTCATCTTGATCAAGTGCTTGGCGGAAAAAATGGAGAAGGTCCATTACATCGTAGCCGTAGCCTTTCCTGCCTAACGCACCGAAATGGGAAAAGTCGCGGCGAATGGTAGCCGCATCAATTTTCATCGCTTCGCTTAACTCGCTGGATGATATGCGTTTTTTGCCGGCATTCGCGAAGTTCTGAAGGAACCGATAATATAATGGAAGGCGCTTAGATGTAGCCTGTGGAATTTTTGATGTTACCTCTGCCATTTTGTACCTCCTTGGCATGCATCGTAAAGTGCTTTCTCCGGTCACCGGAAAAGTATCTCGACAGGGCAATGGCACCCCACCTTTGGGGACGTCTGCTGAGTCGAGCTTAAAATACGTGAAAATGGCATAGAGCCCTTCATTCGCATGAATGGTATTGAATAAAGGTAGACCGTTTCCATCGTACAGCAGTTCACACTTTCTGTAAAGCCGCCCCGTTGCACCGATCTCTACATTCGATTACACTAAATAAGAATAGAGGTGCGATCATGATCATTTTACAAGTGAATGGACTTACGAAGTCCTTTTCTGGAACAAATATATTAGAAAACGTCCGTCTTGAAGTGCAGCACAGAGACCGTGTCGCGCTTGTCGGCCGCAACGGTGCAGGTAAATCCACACTCCTTAAAATTATAGCCGGCGAAATGTCAGCCGACAGCGGAGATTTAATATTGCCGAAAGGTGTGCGCATTGGATATTTGGAGCAACATGCAGGAATCGATTCCACGCTTACTGTTTGGGAAGAGATGCTCACTGTCTTTAAACCTTTATTGGAGCTTGAAAATAGACTACGTGCGTTAGAATTGCAAATGTCCGATCCTGCTGTATATGAAGATGAGGAAGAATATCATCGGGTCATGAAAGAATACGACGCACTCCAAATTGAATTCAAAGATTCTGGCGGCTACCAATACGAATCTGATATGCGATCCGTATTGCATGGAATGCGTTTCTACCAAGAAGATTACGATAAACAAGTCAATCTTCTTTCCGGCGGGCAAAAAACTCGTTTAGCTCTCGCTAAAATGTTATTGAGCAAGCCTGATCTTTTAATTTTGGATGAGCCTACTAACCATTTGGACATTGAAACATTAGGATGGCTTGAGAAATACCTATTGTCGTATGAAGGCGCTATTTTAATCGTATCCCATGACCGATACTTTTTAGATCAAGTCGTGACGATTGTCTATGAAGTATCACGCAAAAAAGTGACGAAGTATAGTGGCAACTATAGCGCTTATCTATATGAAAAAGCGAAGAACTATGAACGGGACAAAAAGCTATACGAACGGGAAACTTCTGAAAAAGCGAAGTTAGAAGAGTTTATTCAAAAAAACATTGCACGCGCCTCCACTTCCAAAATGGCGAAAAGCCGCCGGAAGCTTTTGGAGCGAACGGAATGGATGGATGCTCCGGAAGGCAATGAAAAATCCGCTTCCTTCGCCTTCACAATTGAACGTCCAAGCGGCAACGATGTACTAACATTAGATGACGTATCAGTCGGCTATGAGGAGCCTGTCTCCCAACATATCAAGCTGCATGCCTATAAAGCCGATCGGATTGCGATCATTGGACCGAACGGTATCGGTAAATCTACGTTGCTAAAGACGATTGTTGGCAAACAAAAACCATTGGCAGGTTCCATCCGATACGGTACGAACGTCCAGTTTGGCTACTACGATCAAAATCAGGCTACCATTATCGGAAACGGCACTGTGCTCAATGAGCTTTGGGATGAATGGCCGATGATGAATGAAAAAGATATTCGCTCCATTTTGGGCAGATTCCTTTTCACAGGAGAGGATGTTGAAAAGCCTGTTACTACACTTTCAGGTGGAGAAAAGGCGAGACTATCCCTTGCAAAGCTGATGCTGCAAAAAGCGAATACACTCGTATTGGACGAACCAACGAACCACTTAGATTTGGATAGCAAAGAAGTGCTTGAAAATGCATTGGATGATTTCCCAGGCACCATTCTTTTCGTTTCGCATGACCGGTATTTCATTAACCGACTCGCGACAAAAGTGATCGATGTCGGTCCAGAAGGCGTCATCGAATACCTTGGCGACTATGATTATTTCATTGAAAAGAAAACGGAACTGAACGAACTATTGGAAGAACAAAATGCGGTTCAAAGAAAATCTGCGGAGCCGGTAAAACGGCAGGAAGAAAATCGTGAATTGCAAAGACAGGAAAGACGACTGACGAGAGCAATTGCCGATGCTGAAAAGAAAATGGAAGAGTTGGACGAAAAGATCGCTTCGCTGCAAGAAGAACTACTGAATCCACATTATGCAGATGATCACGTCAAACTAATGGAACTGCAGGAACAAATCGATCATTATCAGGCTGAGCATGACCTGCTTGGCGATGAATGGCTTTCCTATCAAGAGGAATTGGAAAACTTACAATAAATTAGAGCTGTCGAAATGAGCATCACATTTCGGCAGCTTTCTTACTTTTTTGATGAAAATAGTGTGTTCATTCTCCACATTCTTATCCACAAAGCAAATCACGGTATAATAGGATATAAACTACTTATGAACATTATCCACATAAATATCATTTTTTACCCACAAAGTTATCCAAAAACGAATGGACTATTAGACAAAAAATCATTAGTTATAAACAACTTATCCACAAATGTGAATAAGTACGGACGTTCCCTCTTGACAAATGCGTTTACCTTTGACGTTTGAAATGAAAAAAGAACCGCCAAAATTCGACGATTCTTTCTGCTTCCATTGTTTTATTTCCAAGAGGAAAGTGGCATTCCAGGCCTGCCATTCATCGACAATGTGCCTCGCTCACCTTCCAAATACATCATCGTGCCTGCAGCCGCAATCATCGCCGCATTGTCCGTACAAAGCGCAATCGGCGGCACGTAAAACGGAATGTTTTTCTCTTTAAACGTTTTTTCTAATGAATTTCTCAGACCTTTATTTGCAGCGACACCGCCCGCAGCAATCACTTGTTTTACTTTAAACTCCTCCGCTGCTCTTACCGTCTTTTCAGTCAAAACGTCAACGACGCTTTGCTGAAATCCAGCAGCGATTGCCTGATCATTAACCGTGCCGCCCCGCTGCTCCACATTATGCTTATAATTGATAACCGCGGACTTCAAGCCGCTAAAGCTGAAATCATAAGAGTCCGGCTCCAACCATGCACGTGGAAACTCAACTGCTTCATCGCTTTCGAGCGCCAACCGATCAATTTGCGGCCCACCCGGATACGGCAAGCCTAATACACGGGCAACTTTGTCATACGCTTCTCCTGCAGCATCGTCTCTCGTCTCGCCGATCAATTCAAATGATCCATGATCTTTCATTAATACAAGCTCTGTATGTCCGCCTGACACGATTAGCGCAAGTAACGGAAACTCCATCGGCTGCATAAGCTGATTCGCATAAATATGACCGGCAATATGGTGAACACCAATGATCGGCAGCTTGTTGGCAAACGCAAAAGCTTTCGCCGCGTTAATGCCGATCAACAGCGCACCTACAAGTCCAGGTCCTTCCGTTACAGCTACTGCATCCAAATCCGAAGGTGATAATTTCGCTTCGTGTAAAGCCTCTTCAATAACGAATGTAATTTGCTCAACATGGTGCCTGGACGCAATTTCCGGCACGACACCGCCAAAACGCTGCTGGCTTTTGATTTGAGAAGCAACGACATTGGAGATAATAGTTTGTCCATTTTTCACAACAGATGCCGCTGTTTCATCACAACTCGTTTCAATTCCTAAAATATACACGTCTTTTTCCATCATAATTCCACCCACATGACGAGCGCATCTTCATGGTCGTCCGTATAATAATTTTTTCGAATCCCGCCGTCTTGAAATCCTAATTTCCGATATAAATTTTTCGCAGGATCATTACTCACTCGCACTTCAAGCGTCATTAATTTAACGTCATTCGCTTCACACAATTCAATCGCCTTTCGCATAAGCGCCTCTCCGATTCCATATCCTCTTAAAGACTTGCGCACAGCAACATTCGTAATATGACACTCATCCAGTACAACCCACATGCCACAATGACCGACAACCGTATCCCCATCGACCGCAACAATATAATGCGCGTAATCATTACTCGTCATCTCATGCTCAAATATCTCTTCTGTCCAAGGAGTCGGGAAAGCCTCTTTTTCAATCTCCACAACAGCTGGAATGTCTTCAACCGTCATTTTTCGATATACAATCGTCTTACTCACTGTCTTGTTCCTTCCGTTGCTGTTTTAACCAATTCGCTTCCGCTTCCGCAATTCGGCGATATTCAGGTGTGAAGGCATGAACCGAACTCTCCGGATCCACCTTTTCCGCTATCGCAATCAACTTTGATGCCCTCGGAAGCTGATCAGTATACGGAGCAATCGTCACGTTTTCACACTTTTCAACAATCGCTTGCTCATGCAAACCAACATCTTTTCCTATGAATAAAACCGGACGTTTCAAATCAACAACTGCCTGTAAAACATCATTCATTGAATAATGACCATCATCCAGTAAAGAAAGCAGCTGTCCATCCTTATACTCGTAAATCGCACTATATACATTGCCTCTTCTTGCATCTACTACAGGGCATAGCACACCATTAAAATACAACCCGTTCGCACATAACACTTGTAAACTTGAAACACCAACAAGTGGCTTCTTCAACGTCCATGCTAATGTTTTGGCGATTGTCACGCCAATTCGCACGCCTGTATACGAACCTGGACCTTCTGAAACCGCAATTGCATCAATCTCATCAGGCTCCAATTTTACACGCTTAAATAAATCCTCAATCTCTGGCATTGCCTGCAAGGAATGGTTAACAGCCACCGATGTATTCACTTCTGAAAGCAATTTTCCATCCTTTACAATCGCAATCGACAATGGCGTATTCGCCGTGTCAATCCCTAACCAAATCATAACGTCATCGCCTCACAAATTCTTTCAAAACGCTCGCCTTTTGGAACAAATACCATCTTCCGAGACGTTTCTCCGCTATATATAATCCGGATTTCCATATACTCTTCCGGCAAATTTTCTTCAATTAAATGTGCCCATTCCACAACGGAAATTGCATCTCCATAAAAAATCTCATCCCAGCCTATATCCTCATCACTGTCAGCAAGACGGTACACATCCAAATGATTAAAAGGATACTGTTCTCCTTCGTATTGCTTAAGGATCGTAAACGTTGGGCTATTCACATTCCTTTTAACACCCAATCCTTTGGCAAGGGCTTTCGTAAAAGTCGTCTTACCCGCTCCAAGATCACCTTCCAATAAAACGACATCCGGCGGCGTAAGCAAAGCTGCTAACCGCTCAGCAACAATCTCTGTCTCCTGCTGTGAATGTACCTCAATTTCTTTCCGCATATTCATTTCCTTTCATCGCAGCTTTGCTTAAGTGTATCGAAATTACACTCTTAGGGAAAGCCTTTTGTATACTTCAATTACATAACACTTATATTCAATCAAAATTCATTTTATAAAACAAAAAACCGATTCTTAGGAAGAATCGGTTGACATGTAAAATTAAATGGCGGTCCCGACCGGGATCGAACCGGCGATCTCCTGCGTGACAGGCAGGCATGTTAACCGCTACACCACGGGACCAAAATTATGTATACTTCTCGACAAAGAATATAAGGTTCATTAACTGCATTTTCTTTAATAGTGATCAATTCTAACCAAAGAATCTATGTCGAAAAGATATGGGTTGCCTGGCGACGTCTTACTCTCACAGGGGGAAGCCCCCCACTACCATCAGCGCTGAAGAGCTTAACTTCCGTGTTCGGGATGGGAACGGGTGTGACCTCTTCGCTATCGC
>NZ_JBBCZC010000065.1:0-11592 GCF_037144575.1 Sporosarcina sp. USHLN248 | reverse complement strand
CTTGTCTGGCAAGCGTTTTCAAGCCAAGCTGGGCAAACACTTATCCCATAACTAAAAACCTTTAAAAGACTGTAGACAAAGTGAAAAAATACTTTGTCTACAGTCTGAAGCAAGAGCAGTGACTCTTGCTTTTCGTATTAAGTATGGTTACCGGCTTTTCACTAATAGCTCTACAGCCTCTTTTACCAGATCCTCTTTGGAAGTCGGATTGTTTTCATCCATATTTTGCATGCAGGAAATTAAATTTTCACTGACGATTACGCCGATCGTTCGGTCCATAGCGGAACGGGAGGCAGATAGCTGTGTAACGACTTCTTTGCAGTCCTTGCCTTCCTCGATCATTTTCAAAATCCCTTTAATTTGCCCTTCTATCCTTTTCAACCGATTCACGATTTTGGCATCGTATTGCATTTGAACCTCCCCTTTCACTTCTTCATCAATCATATGCCCCAAGAGGTATATGAGTCAAATGAACTGTTTAGATGATGAAATATGCCAATACAGACAGCATGACAGATGTGATGGTCATGGCAATTAACGGTTTCATTGCACGTTCGCGTAGGTCCTTCAAGCTTACATTTAAGCCAAGCCCAACCATCGCAGCTGTCAATAGCCATGTCGTTAACGTACTGACGCCATCCATGAATCCTTCTGTAACCGGAATGGAATGACCTAAGACGTAACTGCCTAAAAGGCTTAGTGCAATAAAACCGACCAAAAACCAAGGGAACTCAATTTTGCTTTGTTCTTCCTCCGCCCCTTTGCTTTTACGTTTCATGAAATAAATAAAAATAAAGCACAACGGCACTAATAAGAAGACTCTTCCCAGTTTCGCCAAAAGCGCAATCGCTAACGCATCTTCTCCTGCAGGTGCTGCCGCAATTGCAACATGCGCCAATTCATGTAGGCTAATGCCCGACCATATTCCGTATTCTGTCGGTAATAGCGGAACAATCGGCCGAAGAATTGTATAGCCGATTGCAAACACCGTCCCCATTAGCGCAATAATGCCAACGCCAATTGCAGTGTCTTCATCTTTCGCTTTGACTATAGGCGCTACCGCTGCAATCGCTGCTGCTCCGCATACGCCAGTCCCTACGCCAAGCAGCAATGAAATCATTCTATCTGCTTTCAGCCATTTTGCAATGAGAACAGTAACCGTGATAGCAAATGCAATGACGATCGCATCCCGCGCTAACAATCCAAGACCATCTTTAAATACGATATCAATATTCAGCTTCAATCCATATAATATAATCGCCAACCGAAGTAGTTTTTTCGATGAAAACGTTATCCCCTTACGAAGCACTTCGGGATAGCCAAAAAACTGCCGGTAAGCGACAGCAATAATAATTGCACTCGCCAACTGTCCGATATGATTGAAGCCAGGCAGTTTTGCCAATAAAAACCCTAATAATGCAATGAAAAATGTAAACCCTATTCCAGCTATCCATAATACGCTTGATTTTCTGTCATTCAACGGTGAACACCTCCTGCCATTAGAATAGTATCGTAATTGCTATAAGTAAAATAAATTATAATAATAGTAATGATAAGTAATCCCTTATGAATCAAGGAGGTCTTCAATTTGGATCAGCAATTGCAAATATTTATTACAGTTGCAGAAAAAGAAAGCTTTTCTCAGGCTGCAAAAGAACATCATATGACACAGCCGGCCGTTAGTCAGTATATTCGACAATTTGAGGACCAGTTCGGGACCAGGCTATTGGAACGATCAAATAAATATGTACGCTTAACAAAAGCCGGGGAAATTGTCTTTCATCATGGAAAAGAAATATTGGCTCTCTATGGGAAAATGCAAAATCTATGTGATGACCTACTGAACCAAGCATCCGGCACTCTGTCAATTGGTGCGAGTTACACTTTTGGAGAATACGTCCTTCCCCGTATTTTATCCAATTTGAAAAGAACATACCCTACTATTCTGCCCGCCGTTACAATTGGCAATACAAAAACAATCGCTGACTTAGTCGAAAGCCATCAATTGGACATCGGGATTGTAGAAGGACAATTTGAACAAGTAAAATTGATAACGGAGGAGTTAGCAGAAGACGAAATGGTTGTCGTTGCCCCTCCTAACCACCCGTTCGCTAAAAGAGCAATGCCTTTGAAAGCAAAAGAGTTAGAACAAGAAATGTGGATCAAACGGGAAACCGGTTCTGGAACACGTGAAGCGATGGAGCAATTTTTTGAGCGCTTTGACATTGCACCGAAGCAAACGATGAGCTTCAGCAGCACTCAGCCTATTAAGGAGTCCGTAGAGGCAGGGCTTGGCATTAGTTTATTGTCCACTTGGGCGATACAGAAAGAAGTACGAAATGGGGATTTATGTGTGTTATCAGTTGAAGGATTGCCCTTCCTCCGTAAGTTTTCCATTATTACAAGTACTCCTTTTCAAACAAAGGCTCTGGAGGTTTTCATTGATTTGCTACGAACGCGTGCTTTTCTTCGCCATTGATGGAGTAGCTGCAAGTAGCGCACGCATAGGAATAGTTTATCGATAGAGGGAGCCTGCTTCCTGTCCAAGCAGGCTCAATCCAAACTAACGGGAAATTGTAAGTTTATGTAACCGACTTTTTAGAGCTTCTTTCCACTCATTTGCTAATTCATCAACAGACAGTAGTCTTTCTATCCCTTCAATATCTTTTGGACGATGAAAATAAACTTCATTTCCAAAAAGAATGGACACTTCTTTCGGGTGCGCTTCCAATAAAGTAATGCGTGAATCATTTCGAACAATGCCTTCCTCTAAAACCCGGCATAAATAGCCCGTGAATCCCGTTTTCACCAGCATTTTTAAAAGGGCTGGCTCATTCGTTCTTTTTGTAATTGTGCTGCAAGGGATTCTGCCTTGGGTTACTTGGATAACCGCTTCCCCGACACGAAATATATCCCCAATACAAACGTCTTTTTCCAGCATATTTGTCACTGTCAAGTTTTCACCGAAAGTTGAAGGGGATAATGAATGTCCTAATTCCTTCTCCCAATGTAAATAATGTTCATAAGGATATACACATACCGCACGATCTAAACCGCCGTGATGCTTTAAATCCCCTACACCATCTCCTTGGAAACCTTCCCTTTTCAAATGGGCCTCTTCCGTAGATTGTTTGCGAATTCCTGTGAGGATTTCTTTACCATCTCCGTATACCATCTTTGTAGGCATTCCAGTTGATAATGTTTTAATTTCCATCGTTTCGCTACTTATCACTTCATATATACCTTCTTTCTTCAATTTAAAAGCCCTTCTATCCTAGGCATCATGTGAGAGACTATTTTTTTCTTTCTATTATTAATTATACAACAGACATTGTTTCATAGTGTTTCATTATTTTTAGGTTTTATTAAAGAACTCTGTCGATATAACACAGCTATCCGGTTTTAAAGAAGTTTTTATGGATGGGGATGGAACCACTATGAAGGAGTGACTTGGTTTATAGGGGGATTCCAATAATCACTAGTAGGACTGATTTCGACTGTCCTCTTTTTTCACGAGACCGATTTAACACTTTTATAGATTGAACGTATCACTATGAGAAAATGCTATTTTCCTATACAAAACGGCAAATTTCCACGTCATTATAACCAATTAAGCGTAGTGGGCTACTGCCTTTTTAAATTGTTCACTACAGCGAAATAAATGGCTTTTCCGAGTTTATTTTCGTTCCCCGCAACTTCGTTTTTTCCACGCAGGAAGGAATTTTGTACGTCCTTCTCGAATATTTTGGGAGGAAAGGAGTTGGGCGAAATGGCAAGAATCTTGTTGATGGCTGCGATAGCCGTAATGGGTATCATTTACATATTTTTCATCCCCGCGGATCCTGTCGTTTTCAAGATTGTTATGAAATTGATACCAATGGCGTTAATTATAGCGCTTGCTGCGACGACCTTGCCGCTTGTCTCGAAAAAGTATAAGCGCATCATTATAGCTGGGCTGTTCATTTGCATGATTGCAGACGGGGTTATTTATTGGTTTATGGCTGGGTTGGTAACGTTTTTCATCGGCCATCTTTTTTATATTTATGCGTTCAAACAAGCAATCCGTAAGAAAATCCCCATTTGGGTTGCGGCATTGTTGCTGTTGTACGGGGCAGCTATGGCAATTGTCATTGCAGGGTCGCAGTTTAAAATCGGGCATGTTTTATTGGGAGTCGCCATAATCGCTTATATCATTGTCATTTTGACGATGGGCTGGATGGCTATTCGAACAGGATTCCCTTTAGCCATTGCAGGGGCAGTGCTATTCATTTTTTCCGATTCAGTTCTTGCTATTGACCGTTTTGTTATAGATATACCTTATAGAGACGCATTCGTGATGGTCACTTATTACGCGGCGCAATTCCTCATCGCTTTAAGTATTGGAAGCCGAGTCGTTACGTATTCCGTGAAGCGAAGTAATCTGATAAGATGAAATCATCCAAAGTGATGAAATTAGGAGGAATCCAAATGAAAGAGAAATTAATTGATCGGTTAATTCGTTATGCAAAAATCGATACACAATCCGATGCGAGCAGCACATCCACCCCATCTACAGAAGGACAATGGGATTTACTGCACGTATTGCAAAAAGAACTATCAGACATCGGAATGGAAGAAATTACGTTAGATGAAAACGGTTATCTTTTCGCTTCATTGCCTGCTAATACCGATAAAGAGTTGCCGGTAATCGGCTTCTTGGCGCATGTCGACACAGCAACCGACTACACGGGCAAAAATGTCAATCCACAACGCATCGACAATTATGACGGCAAAGACATTCATTTAAACGAAAATACAGTGATGGCTGTCGAGACGTTCCCAGAATTAATAAATTACGTCGGCCATACATTGATTACAACAGACGGCACAACGCTTTTAGGGGCTGACAATAAAGCCGGAATCGCTGAAATTATGACGGCTATGGAATATTTGATTGCCCATCCTGAAATTAAACACGGCAAACTCCGTGTCGCTTTCACGCCTGACGAAGAAATCGGTCGTGGGCCGCATAAATTCGACGTAGAAGCATTCGGTGCAAAATATGCGTATACGATGGATGGCGGCCCAATCGGCGAGCTTCAATACGAGAGCTTTAACGCTGCAGGTGCAAAAGTAACTTTCACTGGGACGAATGTGCACCCAGGATCTGCAAAAGATAAAATGGTTAATTCCATTTTAATTGCGAATGAATTTCAAGCGGTCATGCCTGTAGATGAAATCCCACAGAAAACTGATGACTATGAAGGCTTTATTCACTTAATGGAAGTGAATGGTTCAATCGAAAAGACTGAGTTAGACTACATTATCCGTTACTTCGACCGCGAGCAATTTGAAGACCGCAAGCAGCTTATGGTCAACACAGCGGAGAAATTAAAAGAGAAATACGGAGAGCATGCTGTTTCTCTAAAAATTGAAGACCAATATTTCAACATGCGTGAAAAAATTGAGCCCGTTATGGAAATTGTCGATATTATTTCGGATGCATTCAAAATATTAAACATCGAGCCGAATATCGTCCCAGTTCGTGGTGGTACAGACGGATCGCAATTATCCTATATGGGCATGCCGACACCAAACATTTTCACTGGCGGTGAGAACTACCATGGAAAATATGAATACATCTCTGCAGATAATATGGTGAAGGCGACCGAAGTTATTATTGAAGCAGTCAAACTTTACGAAGAACGCGCATGAGGAAAAAGTAAGCAGCTCCTATCAATTGAACTGAATACAGTGCAGTTCTATGTAGCCGTTGAGAATGAACATGAATGGGGATACAAACTGTATATTGGAGAACAGAAGGAATGGGGGATGCTGCTATGAAAGCAATTTGGCTCGGAATTCTATCATCTTTGTTTTTTGCAGTCACTTTTGTGTTGAACCGTTCAATGGAGATGGACGGTGGCAGCTTCCTTTGGAGTGCATCTTTGCGCTACTTCTTCATGGTCCCCTTCTTGGTTGCCATCGTTGCAAAGCGTAAAGGTCTTCGGGAGATGACAGAGGCGATGGCCGCGTCTCCAGGTCCATTTTTTCTTTGGAGCTTCGTTGCATTCGTTCTTTTCTATGCGCCGCTGACTTTTTCCGCAGCATATAGTCCGGGTTGGTTGCTTGCTGGAACTTGGCAATTGACGATTGTTGCGGGGGTTTTATTGGCCCCGCTTTTTTTCGTTCGGACGCAGACGACTACTGGACAGCAATTCGTGCGGCAACGAATTCCAATCGCCTCCCTGTTCATTACGCTGATCATTTTCGCAGGGGTTGTCCTCATTCAAATCCCGAATGCGAGCAGCGTCGATAGAAGAACGCTTTTGCTTGGCATTTTACCTATTATAGTCGCAGCATTCGCCTATCCGTTAGGAAATCGTAAAATGATGGATTTGTTGCAAGGTAAGTTAGATACATTCCAGCGGGTACTCTCCATGACATTAATGACAATTCCTGTCTGGATCGGCTTTGCCGTCTATGCTCTGTTAACGGTAGGACCTCCTTCCATCGGGCAAGTCGCCCAATCATTGATTGTCGCCATTAGTTCGGGCGTTATTGCAACGACTCTATTCTTTATGGCGACCGATCTTGTGAAAAATGATCAAGGAAAGTTAGCAGCTGTGGAAGCAACACAATCGACCGAGCTCATCTTTGCGATGTTTGGTGAAATGCTAATTTTGCATATTGCCTTGCCAGGCCCGCTTTCCCTAATCGGAATCGGTGTTATTATTATTGGAATGGGGCTACACAGTTACCAGACGGCGATCGCAGGAAAAAAGAAATTCAAATTGGCAAACGAACAACAGACGTAAAGGAAACCAAGATTGGATAACTCAATATATACTACTACGTTACAAATAAATGATGAATCCCTATTATGCACTGGAAGCTTCCTATAATCAATTTGGGAAGCATTTCAAAAGTAAGCTGAAAAACGTTTTGAGGAAATTTAGGCGCAAGGAACACTTCTTATAATTATTTGGGACCATGAAACCGGGAGCTATCTATGAAGGACATGGTATGGTTACCTATTCTAATCGACCAAGACTGAAAACCTTTCTTGGTTTTTCAAAAAGCAGACTCATGGTGCTTCAATCCGCCTGACAAGCATCTACTATCGGAAGATCACTTTTTCAGAACAGAAGTATTACGTAAAAGGAGTATCTATATATGAATGTAAATGAATATTTACGGCGGATTGGCATAGACAAAGTTGAAGAGGCAAACGAAAAAACACTTGCTCATCTCCAATTGCAGCATATGCTTCATATTCCTTTTGAGAATTTGGATGTAATGCGTAATGTGCCGATTCCTTTAGATGTGACAACGTATTATGAAAAAGTTGTGTTGAATCATCGCGGAGGGTTTTGTTATGAGCTAAACGGGCTATTCAATTGGCTGCTTCATAACGTAGGCTTCACCAACCACCTGGTTGCAGGCACTGTTCGACGCCCCGATGGCGGTTGGGCAAAAGAAGGAAGCCATGCTGCCCAGATTGTCGAACTCGATCAGCCTTATTTAGTCGATGTCGGTTTTGGCGACTCCGCTCGGGTTCCAATTCCATTGACAGGCGAACTTCGGGAAGATGTGAGTGGTGTTTATCGTGCAGTTCAAGTGAATGATCATATTTTCGACTTGCAAAAAGCTGATGGTGATGCAAACTATATTACTTTGCTGCGCTTCGACATTACGCCTAAGGAATTGCCGGATTTCGAGGAGGTTTGCCGTTTTAATCAAACCTCTCCCGAATCTCATTTTACTCAAAAAGAGCTCGTTACAATTGCCACCCCAGATGGCCGAATTACATTATCCGACAATCAGTTAATTACTACACGTAACGGGGAGAAACAAAAGGCAACTGTCAGTGAAGATGAAAAGCCGGCGATTTTACAGCAATTTTTCGGTATACATCTAAAGTAACGAAAAGGATGCCATCCACAACATCGTTAGTTGGTGTATGGCATCCTAAAGTTATTTATTCATAAACCCCAATAATTTCAACTGCTTCTTCTGCAAGGGATGTATCGACAGCTTTGTCAAAATCGATCTCTCCAACAATTGCCCCGTTCGCTTTATAGGTTTCAAATTGCTTTTTAATATCATCGACAAACATCTTTCCATTTGGATCAAGACCGGTAACATACACTTTATCCCATAATGCAGGGTCTTTTAAAGCAGTATGCTGCACCATAATATCTACGATTTCTTCTCGATTGATATCTTTGAAGAACGCGTCATTGTAATCATGCAGACCTTTAAGATATGCCGCCATAAAACGGATGGACAGCTCTTCGTCCGCCATAAATTTCGGGGAAGCTAGCACCATCGCAATTTGAGAGTTTGGCATATAATCGGTCGTGTCGCCGAAGCGGACGTGGATTCCTTGGTCAACACCTTGCGCAATGAGCGGTTCGATATTCAGTGCCGCATCAATCGTACCGGAGTTAATGGCACCTAACATCGCTCCAAAATCTGCGATGTGCACGTACTCAACATCTTCCTCTGTTAATCCCGCATGCTTCAGCATTTCTTCAAAAATATAGCCGTCAATGGAATTTCTAGAAGATACTGCAATCTTCTTTCCGCGAAAATCCGGATAATCTTTAATCGTATCTACCATATGATTACCGATGACAAATGTGAAATACGATTTGCCAGGTACATTATGTCCTTTATCCGCAATGATTCGTACGTCGATTCCTTGCGCAATTGCATTAAAAAACGAAGCTGTCGAGACGCCTCCCGCAATATCAACTTCCCCTGCGGCAAGGGCCGGCAACATGTCGTCACTATTCGCAAAATCCGCAAATTCTACTTCTATATTGTATGCATCAAAATATCCTTTTTCCTTGGCAATGTAAAAACCTGCCCCCGAAGCAGCCCCATCTTCTGCAATCAGTATTTTTGCCCGTTTTTCTAAAGGCGGCAAATCTCCTGAAGAAGGTGTGTCTACAACCGTATCGGAAGGCTGATCGACCGGCTTCTCCTTTTCCGGCTCTGTTTCCTTTTTACTGCATGCAGCTGCCAATAACAAGACAGACAACAGCATGAGCATCCACCCATACAACAACCCTTTTCTCACCGATTCTCCCCTTTTCAAGCCTGATCCCTCCTTGACCGTTGTACCTCATCTTGCAAATGCGTCCATATGTCAACAAACTGTGCCGCCATGACTGGGTTCTTGCGGATATCTTCAATCGTTCGCGGACGTGGCATGTCAATCCGGACCTGCTTGATAATCTTCCCGGGCTGTGCGCTCATAAGTAAGATGCGATCGCTTAATAGCAACGCTTCATCAATGCTATGAGTAATGAACAGTACCGTCTTTTTCGTTTCAGACCAAATCGATAATAGCTCTTCTTGCAAAATAAATTTATTTTGTTCATCCAAAGCAGCAAACGGCTCATCCATCAATAGAATTTCCGGATCATTTGCGAAGGCACGAGCGATGCTAACCCGTTGCTTCATACCACCGGATAATTCTTTCGGATATAGCTTAGCAAAACGGTCAAGCCCCGTTTTCTTTATATAATAGTCCGTCCGTTCTTGGATGATTTCCTTCGGCAAGCCTCTCATCTTTAATCCGAAGGCGACGTTTTCCTCTACTGTTAACCATGGAATGACTCCTCTTTCTTGAAACACCATCGACTGTAGAGGACGGTTTTCATTTTCTGAACGGATCGTGAATTCCCCGACACTCGGCTGTTCCAAACCTGCCAAAATTCGAAGCAACGTCGTTTTCCCGCAACCACTCGGACCAACGAGGCAGACAAATTCTCCGTCTTCGATCGTCAATGAAATATCGTCAAGCGCTGTCACACTATCCTGCTTTTTGTAGAAAGCCTTCGTCAAATGTTGAATGTCAATTTTCGCACCTTTCTTCATCCACTCACCTCCAAGGCAGCAATTTTTTCTGTAATCCACGCAGCAACAAGGAGAAGAGATAGCCGAAAAACGATATGAGAATCAACCCGACAAACATCTCTTTCAGCAAAAATGCCTTGTACGAAGTCCATATCAAATATCCGATGCCTGAAGTCGCTCCCATCATTTCTGCAGCAACAATCGTCAGCAGTGCAATCGCCTGACCCATTTGAATGCCTTCCAACATGACCGGAAGTGCACCGGGCAATGCAATCTTAAAGAAAAATTGCATCTTCCCCGCTCCATAATTATTCGCTACGTCCAAATAGATCCTGTCGATATTCAACACACCCGCAGCCGTATTAATGGCAACTGGAAAAAAAACGCTTCCTGCAATCGTCACTACCTTCGACAGATCGCCAATACCGAATAAAATGATGATAATTGGCAACAACGCAAGCGTCGGAATCGGCATAAGCGCCATGACAATCGGCTGAACGAAATGCCGTATCGGTGAATAAAGCCCCATCAGCAAACCGATGATCACACCAGGTATGACACCTGCTAAAAACCCGACAAATATTCTATAAAGGGACACCCCAATATGATTTGCCATCGCACCGCTTGCAATCATATCGAAAAATGTACCGATAATTGCAGTGGGCGGCGGAAAAAAACGAATATCAAAGATTCCAGTACGCGACAGCACTTCCCAAACCATCAACAGAAAGATCGGAGAAATAATCGTCAGTAACTGCTTATAGCGTTCCTTCTTCTGCTTTTGCTTCCACTCTCTCTGCTCGATCTCAAATGGATCAGTCACATAGTCTTTTTTCAACGGCCACCACCTCTTCATCTAAATAGTATGTATCCGCCTAAAGGTATGGTTGGGCAAACGTATCGATCATCATGTTTTTCCCCCGGATTTTGTTGAAAAATGTGCGGCGTGGTTTCCAGAATAATTTGGGGTGCTATACCACTTTGAAGGTGAAATGTGAGGTAGATGCAATGCACGTGGGTAAAGTATCACAATGTAGACGCTACGCAACACAAGGGTAGATGTGCAACACAATGTAAAAGCTCTGTATCACAACATAGACGGGGCGCAACATAACATAGCATAATTACAGTCTTCCTTCCCCAAAATAAAAAACACCCTAATGACTGTATAAAGCCAATTAGGGCATAGCAACAACATCTATACTTTTAACGCCATGCACTCATGCCGCCTCTTACATTGATCACTCGTTCAAATCCGGCTTTCTTTAAAGTCTTGGCGGCTTGTGCGCTTCGCATGCCGCTTTGGCAGATGACGAAGGTTTCTTTGCTTTTATCCAACTTTGATAAGTGGGCATTTAGGGCATTCAGTGGAATATTGCTAAACTCTTTTATATGACCGCCCTTGTATTCTGCAGATGTTCTGACATCTATAAATTGACTATTTTTGTCTGAGAGGCGCTTCTTTAATTCAGCTACAGTTATTGTTTTTACACCTTTTGCTGGCATCATTCGGTAGGCGATAAATGCAATGATGAGTAATATGATAATCCATTTCATAAAAATCCCCCCTTTAATCCTCTGTAAATATACCATGCAGGGTATAAACGAACAATGTTTTTGCCTACAAAAAAAGGTTCTAAATCAAATGTTGGGGTGATGTGATTTGCACGTCACCCTTTTACTTAGGTACCGCTGAGTAATGTTGATTTGCGCTACAGGGCGGACGCTTTCCGCCGGCATGGC
>NZ_JBBCZC010000064.1:0-12037 GCF_037144575.1 Sporosarcina sp. USHLN248 | reverse complement strand
TTTCGTTTACTTGTTTCTCGACAATTCAAGTATAAAAGAAATGGTGATTACGTGCTTTTTTGGGGTTCTATAATATTTGTGTGAATACCCCAACAAATATTATAGAACCAAAAAAACAACGTATTCGTATCCGCAAATATCCCTACCAACAGTTAATCCCGATTTAAATAATTCCTTCCTATTCATGAATGGCTTCCGCTTGAGCATCTCAGGCAAGGAAAAAGCTATGGAAATGGCTACATCCATAATGATGACCGAGGCTAAAAGTTTTACGAAATCGATTCCAATAGTTATAAAAACGAAAGAAGCACCGCAAATGATTGATCATTCACGATGCTTTCATGTTTCATTTTTTCAAGGCTGTCGACACATGTAGCATATTGCCTATCCGTTCGACAATTGTTTCCACTTCATGTGGATCTTTCATAAGATCGTATTCCGTAATATCGATGCGCAGCACAGGACATGCATTGAAAGAATCAATCCATGTTTCATATCTATGATGTAGCTCTTCCCAGTAGGAAATCGGAGTCTGTTGCTCCATTTCACGACCACGTTCCTGAATTCTGTTTAAAATTGTCTCAAAAGGGCCATCTAAATAGACTAACAGATCGGGATGAGGAAAATAAGGCGTCATAACCATAGCGTCAAATAATTTCGTATAGGTATCAAAATCGACCGGGTCCATTGTTCCTTTATCTTTATGCATTTTCGCAAAGATGCCAGTATCTTCATAAATTGATCGGTCTTGAATAAAACCACCGCCATATTCAAAAATCCGTTTTTGTTCCTTGAATCGCTCCGCCAAAAAATAGATTTGCAAGTGGAAGCTCCATTTTTCAAAATCATCATAAAACCGATCAAGATATGGATTTTCATCTACATTCTCCAAAGATGTCCGAAAGCCTAAAGCATCTGCAAGCGCTTTTGTCATCGTTGACTTACCAGCTCCGACCGTACCTGCAATCGTAATGACCGCGTTTTTCGGAATCCCATATTGTTCACGTAAATTCATCGTGTTTCTCCTTTTCGTATCGTCTCATCCACTTGTCGCAAAATCATGCGTAAGTCTTCTTCAGAATCCACAAAATCTAATTCATCTCCATTAAAACGAAGTACTATGATTTCAGGATGAGTATTTTCAAAATCCATCATGAATTGCTCATAATCAAGTGACAGTTGTTCTAAATAAGAGGGAGCGATATGCTTTTCAAAATCTCTTCCCCGCATGTCGATTCGTTTCTGCAATGTATCCAACGATGCGTGCAAGTAAATAATGATATTCGGTGCAGGCATGTCCCGCAATAATATATGGTAAATCTCTTCGTACTTTCTGAACTCTTCAGCAGGCAATGTACGTCTTGCAAAAATCAGGTTTTTAAATAGATGGTAATCAGCTACGACAGGAATTTGCTGTGATAAGTAATTCTTTTTTATATCACCTAACTGCTTATATCGGTTACATAGAAAAAACATTTCGGTCTGGAAGCTCCATTCCTCGATGTTCTCGTAGAATTTATTTAAAAAAGGATTTTCATCCACAATTTCTCGTAATGGATGGAATTTTTGCTCGTCGGCAATCGCCATGGCTAGCGTCGTTTTGCCGACGCCGATCGGGCCCTCCACCGCAATAAACGGCACTGACATAATATAATCTCCTTCTGATTTGTCGATTTCTGCATTTTATTTTACCATAGGGATAGATTGAAACATAGTTGCCTTTAAGTCGGGAGCGAAAATAATGGATGTGTTTGAGCAAGATTGCCAATTCATGCGAATGGCTATTGAAGAAGCAAAAAAGGCGGAGACGATTGGTGAAGTGCCAATTGGAGCCGTCATCGTAAAAGATGGAAACGTTATTGCAAAGGGATATAATTTGCGGGAGACATCACAAAATGCCGTCACACATGCGGAATTATCCGCCATACAAGATGCTTGTAAAGCATTAGGCAGCTGGCGATTGGAAGAAACTACTTTATACGTAACATTAGAGCCTTGCCCAATGTGTGCAGGCGCTATTTTACAATCGAGAATACCACGTGTCGTCTATGGTGCACGGGATCCAAAGGGCGGCTGCGTTGATTCCTTATATCGGCTGCTAAATGATCCGCGCTTTAATCATGAATGCGAAGTGGCTGAGGGCGTATTATCGGATGAATGCGGGCAAATGCTGTCAACGTTCTTCCGAAATCTACGCTTGAAAAAGAAACAAGAAAGACAATAATTTCAGACTGTAACAAAGTATTTTTTTACTTTGTCTACAGTCTTTTTAAGGTTTTGTAGACATGAGATAGGGGTAACGGTATTCAAAACAAAATTGAATTTGGTGCAAATTTGCCGGTGTCTGATAAATTTCCAAAAGACTTCTATATACCAAGAGACTCCACAGTGATTGGATCAATTGAAATTGAAAACGGGGATGTGCAGCATACCATTGTTCTTAAAGGCAATTTAGATGCTGTAGCACAGGAGTATATAGCCGGATTCTCAAAAGGAAATTTTGATAAGGTAGAAGAAGTGGACAATATTGCTGAAATAAATAATGACTTAAATAAAGAGGCGGACGCAACCGAATTTAAAAAGCGTTACAAGCAATTAAAGGAGAGTCCAACTATTTTGTCGGTCGCGGTTCTAAAAAAGATGGAGATGTCATCGATATTTTATATTCCCAACAGCAAAAGAAACAATTAAAAACAACAGATGAAGGTGCGCAACCTTCATCTGTTTCTTTTAAGGGGTTAATATAACTGTTTTTTACTTAATAACTTCTACTCCACGCATATAGGGACGCAGAACTTCTGGCACGATAACAGAGCCGTCTTCCTGTTGGAAATTTTCAAGAATTGCAGCAACCGTACGGCCAATTGCAAGCCCGCTGCCGTTCAATGTATGAACAAATTCCGGTTTCGCACCTTGCTCGCGACGGAAACGAATTGAAGCACGTCTCGCTTGGAAGTCTTCAAAATTGGAGCAAGAAGAAATTTCACGATACGTGTTTTGTGTTGGGATCCACACTTCTATATCGTATTTCTTCGCCGCCGTGAATCCAAGATCCGCTGTGCACATTTTCAAGACGCGATACGGAAGGCCCAATAATTGAAGCACTTTTTCCGCATGCCCTGTCAGTTTTTCCAATTCGTCATAAGACTCTTCAGGCTTCACAAAACGGACAAGCTCGACTTTATTGAATTGATGCTGGCGTATCAACCCACGTGTGTCACGGCCTGCAGATCCCGCTTCAGATCGAAAATTTGTGCTGTACGCAGTGTAAGCGATCGGCAACTGTGCCCCATCAAGGATCTCATCACGATAATAATTCGTCACAGGAACTTCAGAAGTCGGTATTAGGAAATAATCTTCTTCTTCAACCAAAAATGCATCTTCTTCAAACTTCGGAAGCTGTCCAGTTCCCGTTAAGCTCGTACGGTTTACTAAATATGGCGGCAGCATCTCTTCGTATCCATGCTCCGTCACATGTAAATCAAGCATAAAGCTGATCAAAGCACGCTCTAATGTTGCCCCAAGACCGCGGTAAAAGACAAAGCGGCTGCCGGTCACTTTTGCTGCACGCTCAAAATCAAGCATATTCAAATCTGTGCCAATTTCCCAATGTGGCTTCGGTTCAAATCCGAACTCAGTCTTCTCTCCCCATGTGCGTACTACTACGTTATCATCCTCACTATCTCCAACGGGAACAGACTCATGCGGGATATTCGGAATACGCATCATCACATAATTCAAGTCTTCTTCAACTTGGTGCAATTGCTCATCAAGCTTCTTAATTTCATCGCCGACTTCACGCATCCGTGCGATTGTCTCATCCGCATTTTCCTTATTGCGCTTCATTTCAGCCACTTTTTGCGAAACCTCGTTCCGCTCCGCTTTAAGCACTTCCACTTTTGCAATCAAATCACGTCTTTTTTCATCAAGACCAACAAACTTATCCAAGTCCGTCAAATCTTCTCCACGTTTCGTAAGCTTCTCTTTCACTTCATCGAAATTCGCTCGAAGCAACTTAATGTCTAACATAGATGATTCCTCCTTAAATGATTGTTGACGAAAATTTTCGGACACAAAAAAAGCCCTCTATCCCCATAATAGGGACGAGAACTACCCGCGTTGCCACCCAAATTGACCAGCAAAATAGCTGATCCACTCTTTGAAATAACGGTTCAATGTCCGGCTGGGCTTACTGAGATTTCAACCCGGCTACTCAGGGACGGATTCACAAGTGTTTTTTACCGACTTGCACCACCCGCCGGCTCTCTCTAAAAAAACATGCTCGTTACTGCTTCCCATCATCGTCTTCTATTTGAAATTAAGAACACTTTACTATATCCTGCCCTATTTGGCAAGGTTCGAAACTATTTTATAACAAAATGTTTCGCCATCGTGCGGAAATATTCTGTTTCATGTGGAACAAAATCGGTCAACAAAATTTCTGAAACCTCGTCGGTTTTAATGTTTCTGCATCGCACGTTTGCTACTTCACCGTGGAACAACGCTGCCAAGCTTTGAATTTCAACTGCATGAATACTATCGACTTCTTCCTGTTGCAAAATAAAATCATCCGGCATGAAAGTTGATTGATACAAGAATACATTCGCAAATTCATTGTCAATAAAATAAGGGAGCCGAATTGTATCTTGGACAAACCCCATATTGCTCAGCTTCGAGTAATCAACTTTTATCCCGATCTCTTCCTCCACTTCACGAATTCCGTCCATTACTTCTTCTTGAGCAAGCAGATGCCCTGCGGCTGTTATATCATACAAATTAGGGAATTCCTTCTTATCAGCGCTACGCTTTTGGATATATACATGATCATCATCCATAAGCCAGCAATGGAATGTTTCATGCCACAAACCTTTCTCATGAATCGTATCCCGATTTTCATCATACAAATACTGATACTTTTCATCAAATACTTTTAGTCGTTCCACCAATGGACATCACCCTTCAGCAAAATGGCTGCATACCTGCAATAGCCAATCCGATATTTGAAATCTATAGTTGTTCTACATACGGTTATTCATTGCCATTCAATATCATCTCATGCGGAACCAAAAAAATCACTACGCCGAGCTGAATGATGACTCAGCTACTTTTACTTTACTTCATCTCGGACCATAAAATTTATTGACGATAAAAGTAAGCTTAAAAATCGCATAATGTTCTTCAAGATCTCATAAAATTCATGCAGCCAAGCAAAAAGACAACAACCGCGCATAAATTTGGTTCACACACTCATTTATTTCTCCATAAGTATCATTCAGTGCTTACAACGCAAAAAAGTTTTTCTCCCCATCTGCTTTATTTATCCAGCGAGTAATCATGAATGACATCTTCTGCCGCCGTGCCTGCCTTCACTACAATATACCTGCTATACACTTCTATGAAATCTATATTGCCTTCCATCTCATCCACTAATTCAAAACAGTCCAAAACTTATACGAAGTGCCACGTCGTCATTCGCCTTCTGCATTTTCATAGGCAAGTTCTTTTGTTAGATTCCCCCAATGCTCAATGACTTTATTTGCAGCTATTCCTTTCTCTCCGCAACGAACGATCATAATCGCTTCTTCATATGTCTTCCTATCCCTTAGCGTATTTAACCAAATATTTTACTAAATAAATTTTATCCACTGTTTCACCATCCATTCAATTATCCCTTAATACGTTACTATGAATCGTCCCTTTGAATGTTTCAAAACATTTAATACAAACTTATATCCATAAAAAAGCCAGAGCACACATCGTATGCTCTGGCCCTATTTGCTTGGAATTAAACGCCACGTCCTGCCATCAATTCGCTTTCTGGAAGCTTACTAATTTCCAAACCTTTCATTGGCGTTCCGATATCTTTGGATAAATCACCAATCAATGCATAGTTACGGAAATCTTCTGTTGCCAGTACGATTGCACGGGCAAATTTTTCAGGGTTATCTGATTTAAAAATGCCCGATCCGACGAATACGCCGTCAGCTCCTAATTCCATCATCAGTGCTGCATCTGCTGGAGTTGCTACGCCGCCTGCTGCATAATTGATGACAGGTAGACGCTTCGCTTCTCGAATTGCGAGCAATACATCATAAGGTGCCGCTAAATCTCTCGCAGCTACCATCAATTCGTCATTATTCATATGGACGATTTGATTCACTTGCGCATTCACTTGTCGGAGATGACGAACCGCTTCAACGATATTGCCCGTTCCCGGCTCCCCTTTCGTCCGAAGCATCTTCGCTCCTTCTCCAAGACGGCGTGCGGCCTCTCCTAAGTTACGAGCACCGCAAACAAACGGAACTTTATAATCGCTCTTCAATAAATGAAACTCATCGTCCGCCGGTGTCAACACTTCACTTTCATCAATATAATCGACGCCCATTGCTTCTAATACTCTTGCCTCTGAAATGTGGCCGATGCGCACTTTCGCCATGACGGGAATAGAAACTGCCTTTTGTACTTCTTCCACGATACGTGGATCTGCCATGCGTGCTACACCGCCTGCTGCACGAATATCCGAAGGAACGCGTTCAAGTGCCATCACTGCAACTGCGCCTGCCGCCTCCGCCACTTTTGCCTGCTCTGCATTAATAACATCCATAATAACGCCGCCATATTTGAAATCCATTTTATCCTTCCCCCTTTTCATATTGTTCAGTATAATAGATTATGACCATATTGAAATACTCAGTTTCAGATTAATTGAAAGGGTCAGATTGGAGGAGAGACTTTTGGAAATGCTGCTTATTGAATTACATAAAGACAATCATATCCCGCTATATGAGCAAATTTACCAACAAATACGCAAAGACATTACAGACGGTAAATTATCTGTTGGCGAAAAACTTCCTTCCAAGCGGAAACTAGCCGAGTTTTTATCCATAAGTCAAACAACTGTCGAATTGTCATACGGGCAACTTCTTGCTGAAGGATTTATTACATCGGAGCCTCGAAAGGGCTACTTTGTCCAAGCAATTGAAGAACTGTCCTATGTTGATATAGTTCACTTGTCTCCTCAACAGAAATGGTCCTCTCAAAAATACGAGATCGATTTTTCCCCGGGAAGAATTGACACAGACGCTTTTCCATTCAAACTTTGGCGCAAATATGCCAAAGAGGTTATCGATGAGTCTTCAAAGCATTTGCTCTTGTTAGGTCATCCTCATGGTGACCCGGAATTAAGACAGGAAATTGCACGCTATTTGTACCACTCTCGAGGGGTTGATTGCAAACCTGAACAAATTATTGTTGGATCTGGAACAGAGCAGCTTATGCCTCTGCTCATACGGCTATTGGGCCCAGAAGCTGCTTATGCGATTGAAGATCCCGGCTATCCGCTCACACACCATGTGTTTTACCATAATAACAGGGAGGCCATACCGATTGCTGTAGATGATGAAGGAATGGACGTACGAGCCTTACAGCGCTCTGGAGCATCAATTGCTTACGTGACACCTTCCCATCAGTTTCCGACCGGCACAGTGCTCTCTGCGGCGCGTAGAACGGCATTATTAAACTGGGCCTCTTCCAAAGAAGCACATTTTATTATCGAAGATGATTACGACAGCGAATTTCGCTATACTGGTCGACCGATCCCTTCCTTGCAAGGTATGGACAAGGCTGGTAAAGTCATTTACTTAAGTACATTTTCAAAATCACTTATGCCTTCTATGCGCATTGCTTATATGGTGTTGCCTCCACTATTGCTTGATCGGTATGAAAAAGCATTTATCCATTATTCATCGACAGTACCTCGACTCGATCAGCACACGCTTGCCCGTTTTATGGCAGATGGACATTTCGGCCGCCATCTAAATCGCATGAGGAAAGTGTATAAGCGCAAATTACAGTTACTTACAGACGCATTGAATGATTACACGCATAGTATTTCATTCTCCGGAGATGAAGCGGGCATGCACATTGTCATAAACGTGCATAGTGAGGCAGATGAAGCTCAATTAGTAGAACAAGCTGCAGAAAGTGGTATACGAATCTATGGATTGAATGAATACCGTAAATCACCGATCACAGGCCGACCATCGTTTCTATTAGGATTTGGCGGCTTAACAGACGAACAAATTACGAAAGGCATCCATCAGATGATGAATGCCTGGAAAATAGAAAAAGGGCGTTGATTCCATTCATGGTCAACGCCCTTTTTTATAATGACTTAAACTTTATGATGAATTAATCAAACCATCCTTTTACGAATCCAGTCGTGCTATCCCATATGCCTACGAAGAAACCACCAATTGCGCTCAACGTCAAAGAGAACCATCCTGCTTTGTCAACCGTGTCGGCTACAACTACTTCTATGCCAGCGTCTTTCGGATCGATATAGCCATATTCTTCGCCCTCTTTCTTAGTAAGCTGAACATGGCCGATAACAGTACCTTTTTCAATAGGAGCTTCAATAGCACCATCCTTCACGATGGACTCGTCCAACACTAATTCAGGTACATACAAGTCTTTTTCATTTGACTTGATCATCATGTGGATTGGATCTTTCACCTCGATCGCAACCTTTTTTTCTTTACCTTTCAGCACTTCAACCGTTTTTTGCTTATCAAATTGATAGCCTGCAGGAAAAAGCTCTTCATTTGAAAACTGGCTGAACCCGTAATCGAATAGCGCACGGGTTGCATCAAATCTTGCTTTATAAGATCCAATGCCATTCGCGTCAACAGCATTCATGACAACTGCAATAATCCGCTTGTCTCCACGCTTCGCTGTCCCTGTAAAGCAATGACCTGCAAAATCAGTAGTTCCTGTTTTCAAACCGTCTACGCCTTCGTATTCATAAACAAACCCTGGAAGCATGAAGTTCCAGTTATCCATTTTTATCGCATCATCCGTACCTTCACGGAATATTTTCGAATTGATCTTTGTTGTTTCTAACACTTCAGGGTAATCATGCATTAAATGGTACGCCAAACGTGCAACAGATTTTGCAGGCATGACATTTTCATCTTTCTCGCCTGTCCCTTGTGGATGCATACCTTGCAAATACTCATTGTTCAATCCAGTCGAATTGACGAATTTATAATCTTTCAAACCAAGCTCTTCTGCTTTTGCGTTCATTAACTTCAAGAACTCAGTTTCTGTGCCGGCAATCGTTTCAGCAATTGCAATTGTAGCAGCATTTGCAGAATAGATCGCCAAAGCTTCATACAACTCACGGATTGTATACGTGCCATCTTTACGCAAAGGCACATTGCTCAACCGTCTGTCCTGTGAAATGGCATACGTATAATCCGTCACTTTATATTCTTGATCCCAGCTGATCTTACCCTCTTTAATTGCCTCAAACAAAATATACTCTGTCATCATTTTGGACATACTTGCAATGCCAAGCGGCGCGTCAGCATTTTCTTCATAAAGAATCTTTCCGCTATCCGCATCGATTAAAATCGCACTATCTACATATAAGCCTAAAGCAGATTCCGCATTCGCTGGAACCGTGCCAATTGTCGTCAACAACAGCAACGGCAGCAACATTAATGCCACCCATTTTCTCATTACCCGTTTCACCAAAATACCTCCGTAATTAAAATTTCTTTATCTATTCTAACACAACCAGTGCATGATGAGGACAGTTGGAAAGAAAAAGCACCTTTCCGCTCTCATATAGACGAACGAAAAGGTGCTGAAGTTCCAAAGTTTACTCCAATTACCATATCTCAATCATTATGAAATCGAGTAGTTTGGTGCTTCTTTAGTAATGTGAACTTGGTGTGGATGGCTTTCACGCAATCCCGCCCCAGTCATTCTAACGAATTGTGCTTTTTCGCGCATATTATGCAAATCCTTCATGCCGCAATATCCCATGCCAGCACGGATGCCACCAACTAATTGATGAATTGTATCTGCAAGCGGTCCTTTGTAAGGCATGCGCCCTTCAATGCCCTCAGGAACTAACTTTTTCGCGTCTTCCTGGAAATAACGGTCTTTCGAACCATGCTCCATCGCAGCAACTGATCCCATACCACGATATACTTTAAAACGTCTGCCTTGGAAAATTTCCGTTTCTCCAGGGCTTTCAGTTGTACCTGCCAACAAACTGCCAAGCATTACAACATGTCCACCTGCAGCCAATGCTTTAACGATATCGCCAGAATACTTAATGCCACCGTCAGCGATAATCGCTTTGCCTTGCTTGCGTGCTTCTGAAGCACATTCATAGACAGCTGTAATTTGTGGTACACCAACACCCGCAACTACACGTGTCGTACAGATCGAACCAGGACCGATCCCCACTTTCACAACGTCTGCACCTGCTTTGTAAAGCGCTGCTGTACCTTCTGCAGTTGCAACATTACCAGCAATGATGTCAAGGTCCGGATAAGCTGCTCGAATTTGCGCAACAGTATCCAGTACGCCTTGCGAATGGCCATGCGCTGTATCAATGACAATCGCATCCACTTCCGCTTCAACTAACTTCTCAACACGAACCATCGTATCAGAAGTTACACCGACTGCTGCTGCAACTAATAGACGGCCATGGGAATCCTTCGCCGCATTCGGGAACTCAATCACTTTTTCAATATCCTTAATCGTAATCAAACCTGTAAGAATGCCTTGCTCATCAACAATCGGAAGCTTCTCGATCTTATATTTTTGTAAAATCTTTTCCGCATCTGAAAGTGTTGTTCCAACAGGAGCTGTAACCAAATTTTCTTTTGTCATCACATCATTAATGAGCAATGAATAATCTTGAATGAAGCGCAAATCACGATTCGTCAAAATGCCGACTAATCTACGCTCGTCCATATTATTTACGATTGGAACACCAGAAATCCGATATTTCCCCATCAAATGCTCAGCATCAAATACCTGATGCTCAGGAGTCAGGAAAAACGGGTTTGTGATAACACCGTTTTCAGAGCGTTTAACTGTAACAACCTGCTCAGCTTGCTCTTCAATGCTCATATTTTTATGGATGACACCTAAACCACCTTGGCGCGCCATAGCAATTGCCATTTTTGCCTCTGTCACTGTATCCATTCCCGCACTAATGATTGGAATGTTCAGCTTGATCTTCTCTGTCAAATTAACCGATAGCGAAACATCCTTCGGCAACACCTCAGAATGTCCCGGTACAAGCAACACATCGTCAAACGTCAATCCCTCACGAGAAAATTTAGATTCCCACATCACGTTAGCCTCCTAATAAATTGATGATCTTCGGATGAATATTATTAAAAGGTTATCAGCGCCTACCACCCCTGTCAAGGAGACGTTAATAAGAAAAAGAATTCCTATTATTCACTGAACATCCTTGCACGCGTTACAAATAAATAAACCGCAGCCTTTCCATCTTATTATGTTCATCCTGTTCTTTTTGAATCAAATTCTATAAACGTATATAGAATTAACTAACTCAGAAACGCAGAAATGTTATTCAAAAAGGAATTTACAAAGCATATATGTACAAAACGCAGAAGAGAAATTTGCAGCGCATTAATGGGTTCAAAAACGCAGAAGAGGTTTTTATAGCGCATAAATGTGTTCATTAACTCCATAGGAGAAATATAAGCGCATAAACAAAGAGAGAAACGCAGGACACTTTACATTAGTACTTCTAACGAAGCTGCATTAGGCCTTATGACGGCTTATTCCCATCACAACTCTTTGCAATGCCATAGAAAGTTGTTGTGTTCAACGTATTTGCAGCGAATCACATTGCCTAATCACAACGTAATTTCTATGCAGTGCAATGTTATTATTTGTACTGATTAACATCCTGCAAGTTTTCACCTATATCGCCTGCGTAAATAAAAGGGATATTGATTTAGTTGTCTGGACAAAAGGAAAGAGATCTTTTGAAGTTGAATTAATATTCGATAGGGGAGAGATGACCATAGAGAAATCTGTAGCTCTGCTCTTCAAACGCATAAAAAAGCCATTCCCCACAGGGAATGGCCTTTGCCTGGCGACGTCTTACTCTCACAGGGGGAAGCCCCCCACTACCATCAGCGCTGAAGAGCTTAACTTCCGTGTTCGGGATGGGAACGGGTGTGACCTCTTCGCTATC
>NZ_JBBCZC010000063.1:0-13774 GCF_037144575.1 Sporosarcina sp. USHLN248 | reverse complement strand
CCTTGTCTGGCAAGCGTTTTCAAGCCAAGCTGGGCAAACACTTATCCCATAACTAAAAACCTTTAAAAGACTGTAGACAAAGTGAAAAAATACTTTGTCTACAGTCTGAGCAGCTAATTGAGTTTAATTAGCTGCTCTTTTATTCGAAACCTGTTACGATTACAACTTTGTCTTGAAATCTCATAGATGTCATCTCCTATTAATTTTGTACAGTTACTGGTTAGAAATTCTTTTACAATCATTAATTATTTATAAAATTTCACTCGATCTTCAAGTGGTTGGAATTCTTTTTCGCCTGGTGTTTCGGTTGGATTTCCAAAAGGCATTTGTGCAATCAGTTTCCAATTATTAGGGATATTCCATTCTTTTTTCACTTCATCATCAATTAGTGGATTGTAATGTTGTAATGAAGCTCCTAATCCCTCTGCTTCTAGTGCAACCCATACAACTAATTGGTGCATACCTGATGCTTGATTTGACCAAATTGGGAAATTTTCAGCATATAGAGCAAATTGTTCTTGAAGTGATTGAACGACAGCCTCATCTTGAAAGAATAATACGGTTCCATAACCTGCTTTAAAGGAATCTATTTTTTGCTGGGTTCCTGAGAAATCTCCGTCGCCGACTACATTTCGTAATGTCTCAGCTGTAATGTCCCATAATTTATTATGTGCTTCGCCAGACAATACAACGACGCGTGCATTTTGAGAATTAAAAGCAGACGGAGTATATTTTACTGCAAATTCTACAATCTCTTTAATTTTTTCATCCGATACTTGAACCTCTTTATTAATTCCATAATACGAACGTCTTGCTTGAAGCACAGAGTAAAAATCCTTTGTCATATATAGTCTGTATCTAACTTGCCCAGCGTGTGGCTTAGTCATTCTGCTTCAAACGTGAATATACCTTGGATTTAATTCGAGATAATTTTTTATTTATTTTCGTCAATAAGAAAGCTCAAATTACATTGTTAAAACTCTTTAAAAAAGACAAATTTATCGGGAAGCAAAACTGATAAAAACAGAAAAAGAGGCCTCTCAAAAATTCATGTATATGAACGAGAGACCTCAATATTTAAAAATGATTTTACTGACACGGTCTTGCGAGAAATGCCCTAAATAATTCAGGGGCTTGGCGTTTTCTTTCCCTCTGCCCTCTACACACTTTTCGTAGCAGCTCGGCGAATCTCTTTCCTTCTCTCATAAATATTCCGTACAATTACTTTTCCAACTGCGTAAACAGGCACGCCAACGATGATACCGATGAAACCGGCGATGTTCCCCGCAGCTAAGATGATCGTGATAACGGTAAGCGGGTGAATGTCGAGCGTTTTCCCCATGACGTTCGGCGTGATGAGATTGCTGTCTGTTTGTTGGGCAACCAGAGTAACGATTGCGACTCCGATGACTAACTTAGGGTCTTGGAGGTAGGCAATAATCAAAGCTGGTGTAACGGCAATCCACGGACCTATGAAAGGTACAAGGTTCATGAAGAGGGCGAAAATCGCTAACAATAAAGAGTATTGCAAGCCTAAGAGCATATAGCCAATGAAGATCATTGTCGCCAAAATAGCACTGATTAGGAATTGACCTTGGATATAAGAGCGTAGCACATGATCGATATCGCCTAATGTTTTTTTAACCCATTCACGGCTTTCCCCGCTGAATAAGTTATAAATGATCGGCGCAAATTTTTCGTGATCCTTCAACATGAAAATGAAGAAGAACGGAACTAATACTAATAAGAACATCGCTTGGAAAAACGATTGCAAAAATTGGACAATCCATTTTCCAAACTTAACTGCGATGGACTGCAATGAATCCGCCGCACTAGTGATGGACTTTTGAAGTTCATCTGGAAGGTTATCCTTCTCTTGCAGCAGCATGTCTTTTACTTCATTCAACTCACGAGTCAATGTTGGAGCATTTTCTACAAGATTATTTACTTGTCTCGTAACAGGCGGTCCGACAATCGACAGGAATAAATAAAAGAGCAAAATAAGACCTACCAAAATGATAAGTATGCTTCCCCATCTTGGAACATTTCGCTTCTCCAAAAATCGCTGCAACGGCTCTGTTATGTAATAAAGTACCCCACCTAATAGGAGCGGCAAGATGATCGCCTTAATAATGATGCCGACTGGTGCGAAAATGAAGCTGATTTCCATGAAATATTTGATGATCAGAATGGCGAGCAAAATGCCAACGCCAACTTGAAACCAAAGCTTTTTCGTCAATTCCCCACATCCTTTTTTAATTCCGCTGATCTTTTACTAATTATACGTTTAATTACGGGCGGTGTCGAAAGAAGTTTCATTGGAATAGTGGATATTTGAGGGAAAATCGCTTTGTTTTGAAATAGAGTTGTATGTGCAAGTAGTTCATACGAGGATGAAATGATGGTTTAGTGGTATATGGACATTTTATATAAATACTTTACGTTACTTCAGAGAATTCAGCGGTTACTGAAGTGGGTCATATTTTTATACTGATGCCATTGCCAAATTACAAGTGCGTCTGTTAGATTTACTATGTATGTTGATGTTTACAAATTGCTTACGAAATGTTTACTGTCGAAGATTGATCATTTTCTGGCGTTTACCAGCTCGTTATTGGCGAATGTTGATCGCTTACTGTCGCTTTCTAACGATTTATTGGTTGACGATACTCATTTATTGGCGAAAGGTAACGATTTACTGGTGATTTCAAATCACTTATTGTCGCGATAATACCTTTTACTGGCGCAACTGACTCAGTTACATGCGTAGCGCTTCATTTACAAGTACAACTCAAGCCCTCAACACATACGGCTCTTGTGTGAAAAAGAAAAGAACCGCAGTCTATGCCACGGTTCTTTATATATTATTTTTCCAATTCAATTACGATTTCATCTAACGTGAATTCTTCTCGGCCTTTTCCTTCTTTCGTTGGAATGCTGATTTCAGTTTCATTTCCATTCTCATCGATTTCTACCCCTCCGAAATTTTCCGAAGTATATTCATACAATGAAACATGTGGCGTTATAACTAGCTTAGTTGCATTAGGATCCAATTTTTTAAATGTTTTACTCCAACTAAAATTGTTTTGTCCATCCCCTTTTCCGCCGTTATGCACACCAGGGTATTCATTGCCAAGATCATCTTTAATTTCGATATCGACATCGGCGCGATGCCATTTGTCGGTCACTTCCTTGGAAACGATCTGGTTAAAATAGACAACAAATGACATCGGCGAGATCGATAGCTTGTCGATTGCGACCTCTACGCCATTACGCGCAGTATTTTTACCAACTTGCTGGACAAGCTGCTCGGCTGCATCCAAAGAGAAGGCGAATTTCCATTTTCCTTTAATATAATCGTGACTGTCGATTGTAATGTTTCCGATGTTCCAATTCACCTTTGCTTGATCCATATCCGCACCATCTATTTTGCTTGCAGTAATCAAACCGACATATTCATGCTCTCCTACTTTTGTAATGGCACTACTTCCCGCTATCCCACTTGTTCCTTTTATATCCAAAAATCCTCCTAAACTTGGTTGTTCACCAAGGTCTTGTTCACTTTTCATTGTGTACGTGACCGAAACCGTTTTACCATCATAAATTGCATCGTTAATTGTTATCTGAATGCCATTGCTTTCTTCGGTTAGATTAAGAGCACTTGAATATTCTTTATAATTATCAAATGTTCCGCCGTTGTCCACAAATCGGAAAATATCGCCGATAATCGGTATATTGCCAGCTGTTGCAGGAAAAGCTGCCCCTAACATGCCAACAGACAATACGCATACGGCTACAGCAGACGCCGCTTTTGTTTTCCAGTTCATTTTTCTTTTTTTATAAACAGACGCTTTTACAGCCTTTTTCACCTTCGCCCGATCGATATCTGTCACTTCAACTTCCTTAAACTCCTTTTCATCTATCTCTATCTCATTGAACAACTCATACAAATCTCTGTCTTTCATAGCACATACCCTCCAGACTTTAGCTTCATCGCCTTCTGTGTTAATTTCTTTTTTCCGCGATAAACCCGATTGTCGATAGCCGTTCTGCTTAGCCCCAACTTTTCGGAAACGTCCTCTGTTTTATAGCCTAAAAAGAATTTTAAAATAAAAATCTCACGGTCTACCGGCTCTAATTGATTAATAAGCGCAATCAATTCCTCTTGATCTTCCATTTGAATAAAAGCCTCTTCTACGGAATTTACCGATTGGTCAACCATCTCTTCCGTGGAAAATTCCTTTCGCTTCGTTACTTTTCGGTAATAATCAATCGAGCGATATTTCGCTATTGCGCATAACCACTTTCTAAAGTCGGATGAATCTCCATTGAATTTCCCTGCATTCTCCCATATCGATAGAAAAATATCATTTACGCATTCATCCACTGCCCCTTCATCTTGTAATGGGCCAAGAACGTTATACGCAATTCCTTTCACCAACGACAAATACCGATCAATAATATAATCGAGCGCATCCTCTTTCTGTTTCTGCAGTCGCAGTATGAAATTCCTCTCATTCACCTTCATTGACAAGTCTCCCTACTTTTTGTAAAAGCTTTTACACTCTATACAACGAAATAGATTGCTTTATTCTCTCATAAAAATTAAAAACCATCTGGACATTAGTAAAATTCCAGATGGCTTACTTATAGCATTTCGGATGATTAGGCTGAGTCTCGTGTAATTCTTGCGAAGCAGATGATCGTTTGAGCGATGGATACATGCTTTCGAGCGGACGACACTCTCTTTCGGGCGGAGAGAATTTCAATTCGGACGGCATTTTTTCGAGCAGTACGAATTGCAGTACGAGCGAACTACGCACAATTTCAAGCGATCCCTCTGTTAGTTCAAGCGATTAGCACACATTCCAACCATGCTTTAAAAATACCCCATAAATGGCGGATGCAACATTTACGGGGCTATCTTCTATTCCTTTTGAGCGTGCATTGATTCAAAAACCCCGCGATTTGCTTTTCGTTTCGCAAAACATGGACGGTTTTTCCTTCATTTGCATAGTGCTGTAGTCGATGGAACATCGTCTTTTTGCGGCGTTTATATGTTGTAAGGATGAATTTTACAAATGTCCAGTCGATTTTTTCGGGGCAGTCTTTTCCGATGTCGTTTCGTGTCTTCCCGTGAAATTGGATCCGCCTCTTCACTACTCGATATAGACAAACGTAAAGCGGCAGCTCCAAATAGATGACAGTGTCGGCAAGCGGCTCCCGAATATCAATTGAGGAGCTATAATTTCCTTCGATAATCCATTTTTCACGTTGCACATTTTCTTGCTGTGCTCCTCTGAATTCATCAGTTGGCGCCTCAACCCAACCCGGCTTCCAATAGATTGCATCCAAATGTGTTACTCCAATGCCATTCCGTTCACCTAATTTCCGTGCAAATGTCGATTTTCCGACTCCCGAAAACACCGATCACCATAACTCTTTTCATAGTTCACCAATCCACCGATGCCCCGGAACGTGGACCTCCAGAGATTTCTGCAAGAATTTCCGATCAGCTTTTTCCAATAAATCTTTTACAGCAAAAAAATCCGCATCATCCTTTTGCCGGGACATCTTTGCTTTGTACAATAAAACGATTGCGGGATGTAAATATGGGATTCCTTCTGAAGTGACTTTGAATAGCTGTTGCTGAGGAAATGAAATCGATTGTTCTCTTCGAAAAATCCATTGGCCATTTTCCACTTCATTTAATAAGATTTCAAGACGATTTCCGCTTCTCTCATGGACAGCTTGTATTTCATGGATCGGCAATTGTAAAAATTCCTCCCCCAATGGCCTGAGTTCACCTGAAACTACTTTTTCGAATGTCCAGCCATCCAAAAAGTTCTTCAGTATGTGTTGATCGTCACGAAATACAGCAATCTCGATATCTTCATGCCCCCGTGTTTTCCGTCCTACAAATAGATCAACTGCCCATCCACCTGCTATTCCCCAAGGTTGGTTATAGCTGCTCATCTGTTCTGCAACGTTCCGACAAACCTCCATATTCATCCTCCCCCATTCATGCAAAAAGAAGTGACAGGTCCGCCACTTCTTCAAGTTTCCTACTATTCTATATCTTACTGAGCAAATGTTCAATAAACTTTAAATAAGCTTAATAATCCCCTTGATTTAAATGCTGTAACCTTCGTAAAGGAATTGCATTAATGTCAATCCCATATCGTTCATTCAATAGCAATTCAACTTCATCTAAATTAGGAAATACATAAAACTCTACTACTATATTGCAATGAGCAAGTGCTATATGGTCGGTGCATTGCTCTGCAAATTCAGATAGACATGTTTTAATAGTAGCTTCCAAAATCAGTTTTTCCGAATATACATCGACTTTGACGAAATTATCCCTTAAGTCGTCAGGATCTTTTTTAAAGTTAGGTGGATAGCGTAAGTCATCGAATGTCGTTTTTCTTTTTTCATCCTTTAAGACGAGCCGATAAATCTGCCCCTTCACACGCACATCCCATACTTCTACATGTGTAAAACGAAATTTGCGTTCAAAGTATTCTACAATTGCCACTACGTCCCTCCTCTGATACTCCCAACCCATTTGATCATTCACTTTAAACACGCATAAATTCATATAAAAACACATAATCATTTCAATTCGATGCATAACGACAGCCAACAACCCATAATTCATTCAAAAAACGCATAACACCTATAGAACGGCGCATAAACAGCTTGTATTTTCAAAGAAAAAAGAAGTGACAGCAATGCCACTTCCTTATCGCTCACACCATTTCATATCTTTCCGATATAACGCAATTGATCAACGTCTTCTTTATCGAATGACCCATCCAATATTGCTTGCACGTCTTTCAAGGTTTCTTGTAAAGTAACCGCTTCCCCTTTTTGCCCTGTGAATTCTTCAGCTACATAGAACGGCTGGGTTAAGTAAGCTTCCAAACGTTCCCCGCGTTTGAAAGTTTGCAGTTCTGCAGCCGGCAGTTTTTCTTCACCATTTACATTTACTAACGAGCGCAATTCTCGGTAGCGACGGAGCAATTTTTGGGCTCTTTGTTGAATGAAGAAATGGTTTTGATCCATGTGCGCACCTTCAAGGACAGAAGAAGTTGAACTGATCGGGTCAACAGCCGGGTAGTTATGGCGCGCCGATAGATCTGCATCGAACTGCCATAATGTTTCAAGCGGTCCGTACGGAAGGTCTTCATCCATTACATCTCCCGTCAAATCTAATAAGAATGTTGTAACAGTATCGACTCCAGTTTGTTGAAGGCGCTCTTGCAGTTCATAAATTTCTCCAGAGATGACATGACTTCTATCAGCAGCGAATGCGATTTCTTTTTCTACCCCTAATGCGGCGATTTTTTCATACGTTTCATCGATAGAATATGTCTTTACTTCCACATTTTTCAATACATCCTGCAGCTCAGGGAATTCCCCTTCCGGCATTAACAGAATTGTTGTAAGCCCTTGAGATTTTAATCGATAAAACAATTCACTCAACACGACAAGCTGCCCCATTTGCTTCCGTGCCACCAAACCAACAGTGCCGCCTTTTGCTAGTGGTGCGAACAGATCCAACGTTTTGATTTTCGTTTCGATCATTTCGATTTTCTCCCCTCTAATAATCAATTCATCCAAACTACACCCCGCTAAATCCGCCAATGCTACAAGCGTTCTCACTTCCGACTTGCCTACTGAAATTTTTCCTGTGCAAAGATTAGATACTGTTGCCGGACGTAAACCGACAGCTTTTGCAGCACTCGTCAAGTTGGGTACTCGCCTTCTGAGCAATGAAACATTTAACCGTAAATTCTCACTTTCCAAATCACACACCTCCTATTACTCTATATAGTAATTTAATTTACAAAAAAGAGCAACTATAAATTACTCTAAAACGTAATTTATTTTACAAATTTAAAAAACACTCAAAGCAGGATGGACTATGATTACTGTTTCCATCACTCTTTGAGCGTTTAGATCTACTATCATGACATCGATTTATTCGTTGCGAACAAATCGCTTTCCACCTCTACTTGATCCTTTTCAAACCCTTATTTCCAAGTAAGGAACACTGCAATGGATGAAACAAATAGCAGCCCACTAAGGGATATGAAGCAAAGTAGTAGGAATCCAGACGATACCATACCTGTGAAAATCGCAAGAAGAACAACTCTTATCAATAATCCAATGCTGCGGAATACACCATCCACTCTTCCGATAATATCATTTGGAATCCACTCCATAAGAAAGGAGTTCCTGGCAACTCTCACCCCGCTATTTCCGATTGCAATGAAGAACATAATCGCTAAATAGACTGGAAGGTTCACATGAATAATGAGTGATATTACGATTGTATACAACACAACACTTACAATAATCGTTTTTTCATTGCCTATTTTCTTAGCAACGATTGGTATGATTGCCCCCGCAACAATCGCACCCATTGCATAAATCATATTTTCGAGCGCATAAACACTACCCGAAGCTTTTAAGACGTCCTTTACATAGACTGGAAATAAATAATTTGTCAGCATTACGCCGATGAATGGCATCGTCGAAACAAGCAGAAAGATGAATAAAACGGGTCTCTTCCACAGATATTTAATGCCTTCAACACCATTCTTTTTCGCTGTTTGCCCGTTCTTTTGAGCAATCTTTCTTTTATAAGGCAGCTTCAAGTAAAAATAGATGGCCGCTATGTATGTACATGCATCCAATAGCAAAATATAATGCAAGTCCCATTTTGTTATCAATACACTCGCTACTCCGCCGGCGATCATGCTCGATAGCTGACCTTGGATTTCCATCGTCCCATTCAAGGAATTGTATTGCTCCTTGCTAAAAATTTCCTGATTCAAAGCAAACATCGTCGGGTAAAAAAATGTGTAATATAAGCTTCCAATTGTGTAAATCATCATAAAATGCCACACTTCATAGGTCGCTCCAGCGAATCCCCAAACAGTAAATACGATCAGCATA
Source organism: Sporosarcina sp. USHLN248 (assembly GCF_037144575.1). Lineage (NCBI taxonomy): Bacteria > Bacillati > Bacillota > Bacilli > Caryophanales > Caryophanaceae > Sporosarcina > Sporosarcina sp. USHLN248. The sequence continues at coordinate 4,807 of NZ_JBBCZC010000063.1, read as the reverse complement.
AGTAAACTTATCGTTTGACTCACTAATAAAATCTTTTTTCTAGACACCCTGTCAACCAAATGTCCGACAAATGGTGTCAGTATAAAACTGAGCAACGTCATGCATAGTGTGACGTAACCAAATACTGCGTCTCCGTTGTTACTCGTTACGAGCAGCCAAGGAATCGCAATCATCGTAATCCCTGAACCGATTGATGATGCAATATTGGCGGCAAGTATTAAACGGAACCGCGAATCTTGTAATAGACGATTCATAGCAATATGCCCCTTTTTAAAAACGATTTGTCTGCTTTGACTATAATCGAAATTCTACATTCGCTTTTCATTCCAAAGTCGTAAGTTCTTTTCATTCAAATGACTGAAACGACAAAAAGGAATAGAAAAAGAGCCTCCGATTCCCACACCATCGAAAGCTCTTTTCAATTTAATTGCCACTCGGTTCTGTTAAGCCATGCTTCACTGCATAAAGCGCTGCTTGTGTTCGATCTTGCACTAATAGCTTTGAGAAAATATTGGATATATGTGTTTTTACAGTTTTTTCTGTTACGAATAATGACGCTGCAATCTCCCGATTACTTTTCCCTTTCGTCAGCTCGGATAAGACATCCTGTTCACGTGGGGTCAACGGATTGTAAAAATGCGGTGGCTCTTCTTTCCGCTCCCTTATTTTCATAAGCTGTGCGGTTGCATGTGGATGAATCGTGTTTTCTCCCCTCATAATTTGGCGAATGGACGCAACTAACTCGTCTGGCTCAATATCCTTTAGTTGATAACCTGCAGCACCGGCTTCAATAGCCGGGATGACGTGATCTCGATCCGAAAAGCTCGTTAAGATGAGTACCTCAATATGCGGATAGCTTTCTTTTATATGCTTCGTTGCTTGAATCCCGTCCATCTCAGGCATGATCAAATCCATCAGTACAATATCCGGTTGCAGTTTTCGAATTCGTTCAATTGCTTCTTTTCCATTTTTTGCTTCACCAATCACTTGAATGTCTTTTTGTGTTTTCAAGAAGAATAGTAACCCTCTACGAACGACGTGATGATCATCCACAATTAGCACCTTTATCATTCCGTTCACCTCTCAATATGGTATTCGGATTAATATTTCCGTTCCTCTTCCAATTTCACTGTCCCATTCAACCGATCCTCCCGCTTTTTTCGCACGATCAATCATGCTTTGTAAGCCCATGGAAGGGATTTGAATGCTATGGTCTATTATAAATCCTTGACCCTCGTCTTTTATAACGAGTAGCACATCGGTTTGCGACACATTCATGAATAGTTCTGCCATATGGACTCCGGAATGCTTACGAACATTATTCAATGCTTCCTGAGAAATGCGAAACAATGCCTCTTCCACATGTGAAGGCACATTAAGGACCCCGGAAATATGGGATTGCACACATAAACCTAACATTTCTCCATATCCTTTAATTGCTTCAAGCAACCCATTTTCTAACCCAACTGGACGAAGCTGCCATATTAAAGCTCTCATCTCATTTAACGCTTCCTGCGATAAGTTCTGAATCTCCTTGAACGTCTCTTTTATTTCAGCTTGGGCGACCATTTCTGCTCCACCTCTCGCTGTCAATGCGACTGAAAACAACAACTGGTTAACAGAATCATGCAAGTCCTTCGCTAAACGATTCCGTTCTTGCAAAAGTGCTATTTCCTGCTCTTGCTTTGTTAAAAAAATGCGCTTGATTGCTGAACCCAATTGAAAAGCAAGCGATTCGAGCAACGCTAACTCTCCTTCAGAATAAGTGACTGTATTTGGAGAGGCAACATTCACTACACCAAACCGTTCTTGACCTGATTGAAGCGGCACCGTTGCATGATGTGTAATTCCTCCATTATCACCTGATCTTGCAGCAAGGATGTTTTCGATCCGTTTACACTCAATAATATTTGATGCCTTCTCCAACTCCCGATCTCGATATCTGGAGACACACCAGCAACTTCCGTTTTTCAAATGGCTACATCCGTTTTGCTTAAGCCCTTCTGGTAAATTTTCACTTACCATTAACTGATGCTTGCCGTTTTCGTCAATAAAAAAAATCCAGCCTGCAACAAAATTGGTTCCTTTTAAAAACTTCCGAAGTGCCCCTAACAGCATCGCTTCTATTTCCGTTTCTTCATTAATGAACTCCGCAATTTCTTTTAACAATTTTACATTTTGAAACTCCGTTGGATGCATAGATAAGCGCCTCCATCTCTTTATGTACTTTACATGATAGCATTAAGTGGATCTGCTTGCCCCGGACTTTTGACTGAATATGCGTATTCAGTCCAATTATTCTCATCTAAAATATTGTATGGATGAATACCTCTTTTCAGGGCATCTTATCATTGATTCAAAAAAACTGTGAGGAGCGTGACGTTTTATGAAGAAGATGGCGATTGCCGCTTTAGGTCTCGGAGCGGCGTATTTAATGCGAAGCAAAGACGCACGGAACAAGCTGATGAAACAATTTGAATCACTCGCGGAGCCATTCACCTCAAAAAATTAGTCATTCCATTCATAAAACTTTCTCACGGGTATGGGGTCTATTCCTTCCTTTTATAGGAAGGAATAGGCCACATCAGCTTTTCCTGTTGCTCATTTGAATAAGTAATTTATATTGTTTACCACTCTCTTAATTTGGGAAAACAACTCTTACAGCAATGAAATAGAATGCGAGGAGGTTATAGCATGAAAAAGAAAATGGCGTTAGCTGCATTGGGGTTAGGAGCTGCCTACCTTATGCGAAACAAGGATGCTAGACAGAAGCTTTCCAAGCAGTTCGAAACATTCACTTCCACACCGATGAGAGGAAACAAACCGAAAAAGAACACAAGCACACAGGCTTCAATCTAAAAAACGAACACATAAACCGTTGCCTATAAAAGGATAACGGTTTTTTTGTAGTCTTGAATCGCAAGTGAATAGTATACTCATAATGCATTAAATATTTTAATAATTTAACAAACAAAGGGGGAGTTTGGCCATGTTCTCATCGACATGGAACCGATTATGGGACATGCACAATCAGGTGAAAGGATTATTCCGATTCTTTTTTCACCCTGACACGGCAGAAATGGCTTCTGGGGGCGGAGGCGGCCAACAAGTAGGTGTCGGAAATGCAGGAGGCGGTCGTGATCCACGGAGCTACTCGCCGGCTCAGCTCATTGGGCTTATTTTAGGTCCGGTATTATTTTTACTCACTTTATTATTTTTCAAACCTGAAGGACTTACGCCGGAAGGACTCGCGATATTAGCAAGCACTTTATGGATTGCCACTTGGTGGATTACTGAGGCGATTCCTATTCCTGTAACCTCATTGCTGCCATTAGTGCTATTTCCTTTGTCTGGCGGCATGGAAGTGAAATCGACAGCATCTGCTTATGGCGATGAAACAATCTTTTTATTCATGGGGGGCTTTATGATTGCGCTCGCCATGGAAAAATGGAATTTGCATCGTCGGATTGCATTGACGATCATTTCTGCAATCGGAACGAATATGGACCGCATCGTATTAGGCTTTATGGTTGCTACAGGTTTTCTATCTATGTGGATTTCCAACACAGCAACTGCGATGATGATGGTACCGATTGGGCTTGCAATCATCTATCAAGTTTCGGATGCACTGAAAGACAACCCTTCAATCGATACATCGAAAGAGAATTTTGGCTTTGGCAAGGCATTGATGTTAGGAATCGCATATGCAGCTTCATTGGGAGGCATTGCGACTTTAATCGGAACACCTCCAAATACATTGCTTGCAGGTGCAATTGATAAAATGTACGGCATCGAGCTATCTTTCGCAAAGTGGATGATGTTCGGCGTGCCACTTGCATGGAGTTTCATATTCATCACATGGTTTTACCTTGTCAAATTTGCTTATCCATCAAAAATTAAAACATTGCCAGGCGGCCGTGCTGTCATTGATGGGGAGAAAAATAAATTGGGTAAAGCATCGACTGAAGAGAAGTTAGTTATGGCTATTTTCGTATTAGCGGCTTTATCTTGGATCACAAGAACTTTCCTGCTGTCCAAATTCATTGATGGATTGAGTGATGGGGTTATTGCAATGGTCTTTGCCATTATTTTATTTATCATTCCATCGGTCAATAAAAAAGGCGATCACCTATTGGACTGGAACACCGCTGTTAAATTGCCTTGGGGCATCTTGCTGCTATTTGGTGGTGGTCTTGCTATTGCTGCAGGATTTGTCAGCTCGGAATTATCAGTTTGGATCGGGTCTCAACTGACCAGCTTAAGCGGAGTACATATTTTGGTTGTTATCATTATCGTAACGACACTTGTCACGTTCTTGACCGAGATTACTTCCAATACTGCGACAGCTTCTATGATGTACCCGATTATGGCGTCATTGGCAGTTGCATTAGGTTTCCACCCATATGCGCTTATGATTGCAGCAGGCGTCGCTGCTTCTTGTGCATTCATGCTGCCCGTCGCAACACCGCCAAACGCCGTTGTTTTCGGATCAGGCTATTTGCGCATTCCCGATATGGCGAAAGCTGGATTTGCGCTTAATATTATTGGCATTATATTGGTGACACTATCGATCTATTTCTTGCTGCCGCTTTTCTGGGGTATCGATTTAACAACAATTCCAGAGTCTTTTAAATGATATGAGTGAAAAAGAGGTAACGAAAACCTTAATGAAGCAAAACAATTAAAACTACAAAACACGGGGCTGTCCAGAAAGTCAGTGAAAACTGATTTTCTGTGATAGTCCCTTTCTGGTTGGAGAATAAATGGGGAACCCCTGACAACCGTCGCTTTCCGTTCCAGGCGCACG
>NZ_JBBCZC010000062.1:0-14149 GCF_037144575.1 Sporosarcina sp. USHLN248 | reverse complement strand
CATGCCGGCGGAAAGCGTCCGCCCTGTAGCGCAAATCAACATTACTCAGCGGTACCTAAGTAAAAGGGTGACGTGCAAATCACATCACCCCAACATTTGATTTAGAACCTTCTTTTTGATTAATGCGACTAATCCTCCTCAAAGCTAATTATCGGCTCAAATTGCTGCACATCTTCTGTAAACAATCACCATATGTAAAAACAAGATACATCTTCACCGAACGCAAATATATTGGTGGTAAGCATATTCGGACATATGAAGGAGAATCAGTCCTACCACTCATGCTCATTATGGAATATGCATAGCAAGTTCGGGACTGTGACATTGCCCCAACAACATGCTGAGCAGAGTAGGTTTCCAAAAACTATTTTAGGCTATATACGAATAGCAATTAAAAAATAAGGTAGAGAAAAACGAATCGCTATTCTCTGCTTGCTTCATATTAGAGAGGATTTTGGGATTGTCCCTGTCTATTGTAGTTTTTAGCCGAACAACACGATCACTCCAAAAAACACGATCATAGCGATCAAACCGACAGGCACACCGAAACGAGCCCATTCAACGCTTTTTATATTAAGCTTTCCAGCGGCAATTATATTCGGTATATTTCCGGGGATTAGCATCCCTCCACTTACGAGCAAACCTAACAGCAATGCTTTTATCGTATGATTATCCATTTGCGTACTAATCTCTGCCGCAGCAAGTGTTGCATTATCCAATACTGCAGAAATCATGTTAATCCAATAGAGAACATAAGGGCTCATATCAATTAAAAACCTATTTATGAATGGTTCAAATCCAGACCCTAACAATGTGAGTGCCATTACAAATAAGTATATTTTAAAGCCTCTTATTATAATATCGAGTACCGATTCAGCACCTTGATTTGCTTTCAATCCGAAGTCTCTTTTTGTAGGCTTTATAATCATTGCAGCAAGAATGCCGAAAGCTATAACTCCTGGAATTACTGCGGGTCCGATTAGGCGAAGCAAGTAAAAGAAGTTCTCGTCCAATTTATTCGTTGCAATGGTTGATAACGGCTCACCGATAGGAGTTAATACTGCACCAAGTCCGATTGAATAGCAAGAAAGGATGACAAGTCGTATTTCTGACTTTCGATCAAGCCGCAATACGCCTACGATAGCTACTAAAACAATGGCAGCAATTATAGCGGTTATTATGCTTGAAAGAAGACCTAAAATAATAACGATTAGAGCAAAGAACAATCGATAGGGGATTGCCTTGCTAAAGGATTTTACACCTTTTTCAAAAGGTTTCTGCAGCCATTTAAAAAGGAGTCCTGCAATCATGACAGATAGAGTAATATGGATGGGGTCTTCCAGTGCTTTAAGAATGAGTTGTTTATCGAGTACACCACTTACAACAACTGCAGCTACACCCATTACGAATAAGAACAGTTCTAAATTACGCTCGATGAAAGGAACTATAAATGGCAAAAATAAAACCATAATTAAAATAATGGTTAATCCAATTATCATGCAATCGCAACCTTTCCGAAAATTAACTATTATTATACCATTATTCTCTTATTGGCAAAAGAATGCAAAATCCATTTTTACGAAAGAAAAAGCATGGCCAATTAATGACCATGCTTTTTCAATTAATGGACGCCTTTCATGAAGCGTTGAATGAATGGAGCAATCGCGAATAGAACAATACTTAAAACGATTGCTACGCCACCAATCACACCGAAGTAAAGCATTTCAGTATCAGCTGAATAAAGCTTAACTAACTGTGCGTTCAAACCTTGAGCAGCAGCGTTGGACAAGAACCAAATACTCATCGTTTGTGCCGAAAAGGCTTTTGGTGCTAATTTTGTTGTTGCTGATAATCCTACAGGTGATAGGCAAAGTTCTCCTAAAACTGCTACAAAAATACTTAGAGCAAGCCAAATTGGATTAACAAGGGCATCTGTGCCCCCAATTAAAGCAGGCAATAAAATAATTAAGAATGACAATCCGGCAAATAATATCCCGAATGAGAATTTTTGTGGAATAGATGGTTGTCGTTTACCTAATTTCATCCATAGCCAAGCAAATACTGGTGATAAAACAATAATGAACAATGGATTTAATGATTGGAACCATGCAGGTGAAATATGGAACCCGAATGCATCCAAGTTCGTCCGCTTATCTGCATAAAAGGCAAGAATTGTTGAACTTTGTTCAGCGATAACCCAGAACATGACAGCGGCGATAAAAAGCGGGATGTATGCTAAGATTCGTGATTTCTCGTCTGCTGTTGTTTTTTTGCTTCGATACATCGCAATAAAATATATAGTTGGAATGACAAAACCTAAAATACTGACAAGCCCTATAAAGGAGTTGAATGTTAGCCAACCGAGTTTAACTGTTGCGAAAATTATGATTGCTAAAAATACAAGTGCTATCATAAATAATTTTACAAAGCGCTGTTTTTCTTCGCCAGACATAGGGTTTGGAACTTGTAGACCAGCTAAACCGAGGTTTTTCTTTTTAGTAAAAAGGAAAAGGAGCAGTCCAAAGAACATACCAACAGCAGCAATACTGAAACCAAGATGGAAGTTATATTTCAGTCCGATTTCTCCGACAATTAAAGGCGCAATGAAACTGCCCATATTAATACCCATATAGAAAATGCTAAATCCAGAGTCGCGGCGCAAGTCGTCATCGGCATAAATATCACCGACCATGCTAGAAACGTTTGGTTTTAAAAGACCTGTACCAAGAACAATCAACACCATTGAAATGAAGAACATGGTTATATTACCAGGCATAGCGAGCACAATATGACCTGCCATGATCAGCACGCCACCATAGAATACTGATTTAGAAGTTCCTAATAAGCGGTCGGCAAGCCATCCACCAATAATACCGGACATATAAACCAATGATCCATAAATAGACATAATGGAAAGGGCTAGCGGTTCGCTTAGTCCAAGTCCGCCCTTTGAAAGTTCGTAATACATGTAAAAGAGGAGAATAGCCCTCATTCCGTAATACGAGAAACGTTCCCAAAATTCTGTAAAAAACAAGGTAAATAAACCTTTAGGATGACCAAAGAATCCTTTTTGGGGAACGCTTTCAACAATCTGTTCTTTACTAAATTGTGACATTAGATAGTATCCTCCTTCTCATGTTGTCATTATATTAATAAAGAAATAATTTTGTCAAAATAAAAATGCTGTATCTCTTGAATTCAGTATAAGTTCTTTTATTAAATGTTTTCAGATAGGCGAAAAATAAAATTATATAAGCAAAATCATAATTGAGCGATCTTTGTGAAATCGATTTATATATGCGTAAAATAAGACATTTAAACTAAGTGAAGTAAAATCAATGCTGTCATTATAGCATATTTAGTTAAATATCAATAAAGATTAATAAACAAAAGTATTTTATTAAAACTATGAATTTTGACAAATGGTATTTTTGATAAAACGAAGATAACTAAAATGATTTGAATTATAGGGAGTCCATTCAATGATAAGAATATTATTTCTGTAAAATAATAAAGTTTTTTGTAACGATAATAATCACAATGAAATTATTATACTGCGATCTACTATTTCCATCTAAAACAAAATAAGGACCTAACATAATCCGCAAAATTGTAGTAGTAAATTGATGGTAAAGTGACATTGAACTAAAGGAATATTGATGCATGCTCGCGAATAAAGTCATATGTGAAAGAAAGGAGAGAAGCAGATGAAAGAAGGAATGCCACTTAAAAACGAACAGTTTCCATTCAAGTCACCTGTAAAGCCACTGTTTAAAAAGTTCGCGGAAACTAAGGAAGTGTCCCTCATATATGGCGAACCGATCGAGGTAGGTTTGAACAAAATCGTGCCGGTCGCAAAGGCAGGTTATATGATAGGTGGAGGAGCAGGCGGTGGTTTAGCAGGGAAGGAAGATTCTGATATAGGCGGAGGGGATGGTGCAGGGGGATGCATATCAATAAAACCTGTTGGCGTTTACGTCATCACACCTGATACTGTGAAGTTCAAACCAGTTTATAGTCAACGAAAATGGCTCGCTATAGCTTCTATCATTGGCATCGGATTGTTTGTCATAACGAATCGAAAAAAGTAACGTACTGATAATTTTTTCAAACAGCTTGTTGACAACGCTCGCATACTGCGAATCGAACAACGAAGGGTTCGATTTGCCGTATTTACGCGCCCTTTGCGAAAATGAAGGCACTGCGTATGTCGTGCACCTATACTGCCTTCACGTGACAAGCGTTTTCAAGCCAAGCTGGGCAAATACCTATCCCATGACTACAACCTTATAAGGACTGTAGACAAAGTAAAAAGATACTTTGTCTACAGTCTGATTTTTTCAAAGCACAGTTTGCCGCCTGTGCTTTTTTGCCGTTTTGCCAAACCAGTTCCTTCTCGTTCCAAAACTGAGCATTATAAGCTATCATTGAAGTATGTTGTTTGTAGAAATGGAAGTGAAATGATGAGTCAATTGATTATAGAACATTTGACGAAAACCGTCGGCGAGAAGACATTGTTCAAAGATGTCTCGTTTACAATTACAAAAGGCGAGAAAGTCGGTCTAATCGGGATTAATGGAACCGGAAAATCTACTTTGTTATCGATTATCGCAGGAAAAGAGGATGCGGATTCAATTCATGCAGAGCATCCAAATAAATATACAATTGCCTATTTGCCGCAAGAACCTGTTGCCGATCCATCGCTTACCGTTATGGAAACCGTCTTCATGTCGGAAGCTCCAGTTATTAAATTAAATTTAGAGTACGAGCATGCGTTGGCCGCATTGACTGCTCATCCGTCATTAGAAGCTAACCAAGCCCGTTTTAGTGCAATCCAAAACGAAATGGATACGCAAGCCGCTTGGGATCTCAATACAAAAGCGAAAATGATCTTAACGAAATTGGGCATTCATTCTTTTGATAAAAAGATGGGCGAGCTATCAGGTGGACAGCAGAAACGAGTTGCTTTGGCAAGGGTACTCATTGAACCATCAGATTTGCTGTTATTGGACGAACCGACGAACCACTTGGATATCCAGTCGATTACGTGGTTGCAAGACTACTTGAAAAACGAAACGGGGTCAGTATTGTTTATTACACATGATCGGTATTTTTTAGATGCCGTTTCGACTCATATTTTTGAATTGGCTGATCGTACTTTATATGCCCATACAGGGAATTTTGAAACTTATTTAGAGTCGAAGGCATTGCGCGAAGAAATGGCGCAGGCGACTGAGGCAAAAATGCGCAACCGTTACAGAAATGAATTGAAATGGATACGGCGGGGTGCAAAAGCAAGGTCGACAAAACAAAAGGCGAGAATTGGTCGTTTCGAACAGTTGGAAGAAAGTTTGAAGCAGAAAGAGTCGTCTGTTGATATGGACATGGCTTTAAAGTCCTCCCGTTTAGGAAAGAAGATCATTGAATTTGATGCTGTGTCTAAATCTTACGGTGATAAAAAAGTTGTTGACCAATTTAGCTGCCTTCTTCAAACAGGGGACCGCATTGCAATTGTTGGGCCGAATGGGGCGGGAAAATCAACATTATTAAAATTGTTCGCAGGTGAAATTGAACCCGATACAGGCACGATTGAAAAAGGATCTACCGTTTCAATCGCCCATTTTCATCAGCACTTGCCCGAAATGGATCCGAATAAAAGAGTGATTGAGTATATTCGAGAAACCTCAAATGATATCGAGGATGCAGATGGCGTCCGTATTTCAGCTACCCAAATGTTAGAGCGTTTCCTATTTCCTTCGTCTTCACACGGTAGTCCAATCGGGAAATTATCCGGTGGGGAAAAGAAAAGATTATATTTGTTGAAATTGCTTATGGAACAACCGAATATTCTACTTCTTGATGAACCGACAAACGATTTGGACATAGAAACATTATCTGTGTTGGAATCTTTTATCGATACATTTGCCGGCGTTGTCCTTTCGATTTCCCATGATCGTTTCTTCTTAGACCGTACTTCTACGAAATTATGGATGCTTGATGGCAGCGGCAAAGTAGAAACTGCTTTTGGAATCTATTCAGATTACTTGGAAATGATAACCGCTCCTCAAACGGAACAGACGGATAAAAAGCAGGAAGACCAACAGATTGCACAGGAACAACCAAAACAGAAGAAAAAAATGACGTATAAAGAAAAAAGAGAATGGGAAACGATTGAGCAAGATATCGAAGAAATTGAGAATAAAATCCAATCTGTTGAAGCTGAAATGGCCTCTGCAGGATCCAATTATGGTCTGTTAAAGGAATGCACAGCGACATTAGATGAACTAAACGCTGAATACGAGCGCTTGATTGATCGCTGGACCTATTTACAAGAATTAGCCGAATCAATCGGATAGGAGGAAATTTAAATGAATATTATTACAGTTGAACCGACACCAAGCCCGAATTCCATGAAAGTCGTATTAGATGTGGAATTACCAGCAGGAGTTAGCCATAACTATAAAAAAGAGGATGCTGCAAATGCGCCTGAAAAAGTTTCAGCATTGCTAAATGTCAATGGCGTCAAAGGAATATACCATGTTATGAACTTTATGGCGATTGAAAGGATTGGCAATGTTCCTTGGGAAACGATATTGGCTGAAGTGGAAGCAATCTTTAACGAAGGCGAAGCAGTGAGCAACGATGAGAATGAGGAAACGATCGATGAGCATTACGGGGAAGTATATGTTCATGTTCAAACGTACAAAGATATTCCTTTACAAGTGAAAGTGTTTGATAGCGAATCAGAGCAACGTTTTGGCTTAAGTGACCGTTTTCGTGAAGCGATGGAAAAAGTGCATAGTACAGAAGTCGAAAACTATATCCTTCTTAGAAAATGGGCAGATTACGGAATTCGCTATGGCGAGAAAAACGAAATAGGAGAGACAGTTGTTGCAGAAGTTGAAGCGGCTTATCCTGACGAGCGTTTGAAAGAATTGATTAAACGAGCGGAAGAAGGCAAAACACATACAAAAATTGAACGCCAACAGGTCACTTTACAACAGTTTGAAGTTGATGAATGGGAAAAGCGATTCCAATTATTAGATCAAATGCCTGATCCAGAATTGTCTGACCTCCCATTGCTCGACCGCGCGTTAAGCGATCCGAAAATGTCTATTCGACGGCTTGCAACGGTATACCTTGGTATGATTGAAGATGTAAAAGTTGTTCCTTATGTAGAAAAAGCACTTCGTGATAAGAGTTGGGCAGTGCGCAGAACAGCAGGGGACTGCATGAGTGACTTAGGATTCGTTGAATTTGAAAATGCTGCTATTGAAGCTTTGAAAGATAAAAACAAATTAGTTCGATGGCGTGCTGCAATGTTCCTTTACGAAACAGGAACAGAAAAATCTCTTCCGGCTTTAAAAGAAGCAGAGCAAGATCCAGAGTTTGAAGTAAAACTACAAATTCGAATGGCAATCGCCCGAATTGAAGAAGGAGAAGACGCTAAAGGTTCTATTTGGAAGCAAATGACTGAACTAAGAAAAAGCAATGCTGAATCATAATTAACTTCATAGATAAATTGTAAAACCACTGATAAATGTGTCGAATTACATCTATCAGTGGTTTTTAATTTTTTTAGAAAATATATATCCAATATATGGAAATCGAATAGAAAAGTAGCGTGAAAATAAATGAATTAGAGAGCGCTTTCATTTCCAAAAAGGTGGCAAATAAAAATAATTATTAATTTTTCAAGCGGAAAACAAAGCCTTTTCTCATAATGATTATGAGGTATTTTTAATACAATTTAGACATCTAAAAATGCTGAATTGATTTGAAGTTTAAAATTCCCTATGTTACTCTATAAACTATCAAACTTATATGTTTGATGAAAAAATAAAGGAGGAACATTGTGCGAAATTTTAAGTTTGTTTTTTGGATCATGGCAACACTTCTTTTGTTAGCGGCATGTGGAAATGAAAATAGTGGATCTGCCGCTACTGGGGAAGGAAAGTTAAAGAGTTTACAAGACAAAGGGGTAGTCAAAGTCGGTTTTGCAAATGAGAAACCATATGCCTATGAAGAAGATGGCGAATTGAAGGGTGGAGCGGTTGCAATTGCAAAAGCGGTTTTTGAAAATCTGGGAATTGAAGAAGTCGATGGACATTTGTCCGACTTCGGTCAATTGATCCCCGGTCTTGGAGCGGGAAAGTTCGATGTCATCACTGCGGGCATGGCAATTTCTCCTGACCGTTGCGGTAGTGTTGATTTTGGAGAGCCCGAAATGCAATACGGTGAAGGATTGATTGTGAAAAAGGGCAACCCAGAGGAATTGCATAGTTATAAAGATATCGCAAATAATCCAGACATCAAAGTTGCCGTCATGAGCGGAGCAACAGAAAAGGATTTCATGCTGCGCGAAGGGGTGGCAGAAAGCCAAATAGTTATGGTGCCTGACATTCCGGCATCTTTTGCAGCGGTGGAATCTGGTCGAGCACATGCGACTACTGGAACAGAAATGACAATCAAAATGGCGTTAGAGTCCGCCAATCAAGATAAACTTCAGTTTGTTGAGGATTTTGAACAACCGAATATTAAAGGGGTACCAAGTTATGGTGCGGCTGCTTTCCATATCGATGATGACGAATTAAGAGAAGCATACAATGAGGAGCTCCGTAAATTGAAAGAGAGCGGGAAAATTGCCGAATTGATTGAACCTTATGGCTTCACTGAGGAAAGGAACATTGTAGATATAGAACTTACGACTGAAAGTATTTGCAGTGGTGAAAAGTACTAAAAGGGATTAGGGCCACGCCTTTCGCGGTTTGGCCCTTTTCAATTTACCACTCAAATAAATATTGAAAATGGAGTTGTTTGTATGAGTTCCATTACAGAAATTTCCTTAGTGCTTGCAAAAGGACTGAAAGTGACAATCATCGTACTCTTTTTCTCGATCATTTTTTCCACTTTAATCGCTATGATTGCTGGCCTTTCAAGAGTATCGAAGAACTTCTTACTTTCGAAGTTTACCGGGCTTTATGTTGAAATCTTTCGTGGAACTTCATTGATCGTGCAACTATTTTGGTTTTCCTTTGCATTGCCAGGATTATTCAATATTCACCTCGGAAGTGATATCTATGTTGCAGTCTTGGCAATCTCATTGAATTATGGTGCATATATGTCTGAAATCGTCAGGGGAGCGATCGAGGCAGTTCCTCATGGACAGACGGAAGCTTCGGTTGCATTGAATTTATCTACGTTTCAAAGAATGAAACATATTATCATTCCACAAGCGGTACGGATGATGCTGCCTGAATACGGCAACTATTTAATACAGATTCTAAAAGCGACGTCTTTAGTCTCTTTGATTGGATTAACAGACTTGCTTTATTACGGAAACATTTACCGGAGTACACATCTGTCGGAAGCGCCCGCTGTTTATATTTTGATTTTAATTGCTTATTTCCTCCTTGCATTGCCACTCATCGGATTTACAAGGAAGATGGAAAAGGTTGCCAAGAAGGGGGTTGCTCACGGATGACTTGGAGTTGGGAAGTGTTTTTTGAAACGATTCCACTTATTTTCAAAGGACTGTGGATCACCCTTGGACTGACGATTGCCTGTTATCTATTTGCGATGATTTTTGGCTTCTTTTGGGTATTCATGAGCCGGATCCCTATTAAACCATTGAATTGGTTATTCAGATGGATTGCAGAATTCATAAGATCCACTCCTCCTTTAGTGCAATTGTTTTTTATCTATTTCGCCTGGCCGACAATCCCTGTCATTGGTGTAACTCTCAATCCTTTTGTAGCGGCCATTTTAGGGTTAGGCTTGCATTTCAGCACATATACTTCTGAAGTGTACCGTTCAGGTATCGAAAGTGTTGAAAAAGGGCAATGGGAAGCTTCAACTGCTTTAAATTTATCGACGATGCAGAAATGGCGGCACATTATTTTGCCTCAAGCAATACCGCCAACCATTCCGATGTTAGGAAACTATTTAATTATTATGTTCAAAGAAGTTCCTCTATCATCAACGATTGGAGTTGTAGCGATGCTGCATATTGCGAATGATTATGGCGCCCAATATTACAAATATGTTGAGCCATTAACAGTCGTTGCGTTATTTTTCTTGCTGCTAAGCTATCCATCTGCATTGCTGATCAATCGATTAGAGAAAAAATACAACCGTCGTTTCGATAAAAAGACGGCAACGTTATGAGTGAGGTAGAATTCTATGGGCGAACCAATTGTACAGTATAAGGATATCCATAAATCCTTTGGTGAAGTAGAAGTACTTAAAGGCATTCATTTAGATATTATGAAAGGAGAAAAAGTGGCACTTATCGGGCCAAGTGGATCAGGCAAAACGACAATTATCCGATTGCTAATGACATTAGAGCAACCAACGTCCGGCATTATTGAAGTCGGTGGACGGAACTTATGGCAGATGAAGAAAAATGATCGATATGTAGAAGCGGATGAGAAGCATTTACGTGAAATACGTGGAGATATCGGCATGGTGTTTCAACATTTTAATCTTTTTCCTCATATGACCATATTAGAAAACTGCATGTTGGCACCGACAATTGTAAAAAAGAGAAACAAAAAAGAAGTAAGAGAAATGGCAACTGAAATGTTGGAGAAAGTCGGTCTTGGCGACAAAATTGATTTATATCCGAGCCAGCTATCTGGGGGGCAAAAGCAGCGTGTCGCAATGGCACGTGCATTAATGATGAAACCGAAAGTGATGCTATTCGACGAAGTGACCTCTGCTTTAGACCCGGAATTAGTCGGAGAAGTATTAGAAGTCATTCGGGACCTTGCGAAGTCAGGTGAAATGGCGATGGTTTTAGTAACGCATGAAATGGATTTTGCATTAGATATCGCTGATCGGGTTTTATTTCTCAATGAAGGAATCATTGAAGAAGAGGGACATCCGACAGATATTTTAGTCAATCCGCAAAGTGATCGGCTGCAAGAATTTCTATCAAGATTTACGAGCAGCAGATAATAAAGGAGCCGTCATATTGATCGTATCCAATATGGCGGCTTTTTTCAATAAACCCACAAGAAAGCGCATAATAATATTATGTAAACTATACTATGAGAATAAATGAGTGAAATATCACGATGGGTTCGGTAAAATGATGAAGAAGAACTTATTGTATTATGGAAGGGGATATTCTACATGAACGCTTATGAAGAGTATATGTTAGGCATTGTTAAACCGATGCGTGAAGAACTTGTCTCAGCGGGCTTTACCGAATTGACAACGGCTGAAAGCGTGGAAGACACAATGGATAAGCTTGAAGGAACTGCTTTAATCGTCATCAATTCAGTTTGTGGATGTGCAGCTGGCTTGGCGAGACCGGCTGTTCGTGAAGCGCTTGACGAAACTGAACAACGTCCTGATCATCTATTGACTGTATTTGCTGGCCAAGATAAAGAAGCAACTGCGGTAATGCGCAATTATTTCCCGGAAGTTCCGCCCAGCTCTCCATCAATAGCGTTTTGGAAGGATGGTCAACTTTCCTATTTCATACCACGGGAACAGATTGAGAATTCGGAGATGGAGCAAATTAAAGAACATATTTCCGGCGTCCTTCAGCAACTTGGCGGACAGTGAGCGCGATTATTACAACGGCTGGAAGGCCAGACGAATATACGCATATGCTAACGAAAGAGGCACATGCAGCACTCGGTTTTCCAATTGTCGAGCGAAAAAAACGGTCGGTACGAAAAATGCAAGAAATCTATCATGCCGACGTTTTAGTTGCTGGCAAACAGCGATTTGAATTGTACAAGGTCGGCACGGATGAACCTTTTTTCTTCCATCCGAATTCAGCGGCGTTTCGATTGAAAAGGCTTCAAAAAGGGGAGAGGGATCCTTTAATTGATGTATGTGAATTAAAGTCCGGAGACTCTTTTTTAGATTGTACATTAGGATTAGCGTCCGACAGTATTATTGCTTCCTATATAATAGGAGACGGCGGACGAATTACCGGCGTCGAAGCGGATGAAATGGTGGCGTTTATTACGGATAAAGGACTGAAGTCATTCGAGGTGGACTCCATTTCTTTACGCCGATCGATGGAACGGATTAACGTCATACATGACGAAGCCATTCGCTTTTTGAAGGTGCAGCCTGACCAATCATGGGATGTTGTCTATATTGATCCGATGTTTCATAGGCCAATTGACGAATCTTCAAATTTTACTGCATTGCGTGATGCTGGCGTTCATTCAGTACTATCAGCCAGATGGGTGGAAGAAGCGCTGAGAGTGTGCAAGCGAAGGGTTGTTGTGAAAGAGCGGTTTGATTCACCTGTTTTTGAACGATTTTCTTTGAACAGGAAAATAAGGCCAAATACGAAATTCCATTTCGGGTATTTAGACAGGTAAAAGGGGCCAGCCCGAAAAGTCATTTTCATGACCTTTTGGAGCAGCCCCTTTTTCGGTGTTACATTAGTTTGTAAAGTTTAGCGTGCTTAAGTATAAGACAAGTACTAACAATCCGATTCCTATGAGCAGTTCTACGTTCATTTTTATGTTTACCTCCTTCAAAGAAACCCAACAATACTCTACAGTTTTATTGTACAATGAATGCAGGAAATATGAAACCTTTTCAAGTTTTTTTCGTATTATTCTATGAATGGGCATTTTAATGAGGAAGATATTATGATGAAAGCAATTCATTATAATCTATGGGACTATTATCGTCTTGTTTGCCCCCTTTTTATTGTGTCATACTTTGTCTATACACGAAACCAATCATAAAGAAGATCATTTCAACTCAAAAAAGACTACTCAAATTGAACGAAAGTAAGATCGAATTATTGAATTGCTATAAAAGCGCTGAATGAAAAAGAAGGTGAATTGTGATGAAAAAGTATTATCATAAGTTGCTCATTGCAGTCGTTGCTGTACTGACGTTAGGTGTTATCTCACCAAGCCATGAAATCTGGACAAACCTTGAGCCGAAAGATAATGAAAGAGCAACAAACGAGCATGGTACAGACCATGCGCTAAATATTAGCCTTGAAGATGAATACTTTGACCACTATACATGGCAGGAGCCGGTTTCTCTTCAAGATGAATTATTGAATTCCGCAAAAGAACTTTCATATCAAAAATTTGGTTCACGGATTGGCCCTGTCATTCAAAACGACTTTGATGAAATTATTTTCCCTAAAATCGAAGAAGTTATTCAAGCAAAAATCTCGCAAGTAGAAAATCGAAAACTTGCCATTACAGAAACACCTTCAGGAGCTTATTCCGAAAAAATCTTCCATGTTTCTGATATGGAGGATGGCAAAGCTCTGATCAAATTCCATGTGAGAACAGAGAAAAGACCGCAAGATGGCTATTTTTACAACTTTCATTACCACACAGCCGAAGATGGCTTTCTTGCGCATCATTCACTAGGTGATATTTATTGGTCGAAAAACACTCCGCCGAAATGGTTGTCCTAACACTCGTACAAAATACGGGTGTTTTTTTATTTTTAAACGTTGATATATCATTGTTAATTAAATGTATTGAGATGTTTTTATATTTCGGTTTACACAGTTTGAAAGGATGCAGCTTGCCATGTACTCCAATTTGTACCCTAAATTCACCGTTTTTCATTCATCGAAGGAATCTAAAACGACAATTTCTTCCATTAATTTGGAAGCTGGAATCTCGTTCTTTTCAGTAGCAAATGGTCAGCGCAAGGCATGAGCCGTTTCATCTGTTGTTTGAGGACATACGAGTTAAGTGAAAATGGTGTGACAGCGAGTTTAGTTTGTTTGATACTAACAAGCGAAGTGTTGCGTTGATTGTGATTGACCAGGCGGAGCAGGGATTTTTTCAAAAGCGATAAAGAAAAAGAACTGTATATGACACGGGAAGAGAAAGTTATTTTAGCTGATATCCTGGCATCATTCTCAGAAAAAGAGCGGATTTGTTATTTATTGCATATTGGACATAAAAAGAGCATGGGCGAAATTGCTACTGAATTAGGAGTTAGCAAAAGTACTTTTCGAACTCATATAAATAGAGCAAAAAAGGAGGTTGAACAAAGGGTGGTAACAGAGTCTTCATAAAATAAAAAGGGGCTGTCCAATAAGTCCCTAAAATAGAACAGGTGGCGAAAAACGAATCGTTTTTCGCCACCTGTTCTTGTATTTTTCTCATTCAATACTGAAAGTAGCTCGCGG
>NZ_JBBCZC010000061.1:0-14576 GCF_037144575.1 Sporosarcina sp. USHLN248 | reverse complement strand
GTATCACCTTTCGTTTACTTGTTTTCCGACAATTCAAGTATAAAAGAAATGGTGATTACGTGCTTTTTTTTGTTGAATTTGTGTGAATACCCCAACAAATATTATAGAACCATTATTGTAGTTCATTCCAAATAGAAAAAGCCCTCCTACAAGAGGAAGGCTTTTCTACGGTTAACGTCCAATCAATCTCACAATTACGCCTGTAACAATCATAACGACAAGAACAGGAACTAGCCAACCAAGCCCATCACCATATAATGGAAGTACTTGATCGTAAAATGACACGATGGCATTCAGCCAGGCAGGCCATTCCGCCACATCAATTTCAAGCGTGTTATAGAGCGTTGTTATGCCATCTATAATACTTACTAAAAAAGCTGCAACAGTTGCGCTTATGTAAACGATCCTTGAATGATTAAAAAGCGGAGAAGCAAATGTCAACAACATCAGTACAATTGCCAAAGGATACAGGAACATCAATACCGGTATTGAAAATGTAATGATATTCGCCAATCCAAAGTTAGCAACGATAAAACATAATGACGAGAATAGAACAACAAACATTTTATAACTAATTTTCGGAATAATCGTTCGGAAATACTCCGCACATGCTGTAATAAGTCCAATACTCGTTGTTAAACAAGCTAATATGATGACAATTGTTAACAATATCGTTCCAGTAGTCCCAAAATAATATGCTGACGTTTCACTTAATACAGGTCCTCCAGTATCAAATATGCCAAATTTCTCTGTTGTTGTTGCGCCTAAATAAGCAATTCCTGCATAGATGATTGCTAACAAAAACGCTGCAATAAATCCAGTTTTTGCCGTTGCCGATATAATTTTCTTTCTGTCTGTAATTCCTTTCGATCGGAGAACATTGATAACAATGATTCCGAAAACGAGGGATGCTAACGTATCCATCGTGCCATAGCCTTCCACAAACCCTTTAAAGAATGGACTTTCATTGTAAACACCAACAGGATTTTGGATAACCCCAATCGGTTTAGCGAACGTAAATCCTATTAGGATCACAAGAAGTATTACGATGGTAGGTGCCATAATTTTACCGATGCGATCAACAATTTTAGCAGGATTCAATGAAAAGTAGAGAGAGATTCCAAAGAATAGCAATGTGAACAAAAGTAAGAATAACTGCACTTGTCCAGCGGGTACAAAAGGAGATACGGCGATTTCATACGCTACTGCCCCTGTACGCGGTCCCGCAAAAAATGGGCCGATCGTTAAGTAAAGCAGCGAAGTAAATACGATTCCATAAATCGGATGAATACGGCTGGATAGCTCTTGCAAGTTCCTGCTACCCGAGAAGCCCATCGCTAATATTCCTAAGAACGGCAATCCGATCCCGGTAACTAAGAAACCAAAAGTTGCAATCCATAAGTTTGTTCCTGCATTTTGACCTAATTGGGCTGGAAAAATCAAGTTCCCCGCACCGAAAAACAGGGCAAACAACATAGAACCAATTACAAGAAAAGATGAAAAAGACAGTCTATTTTGCATGGTTGTCCTCCTAAAATCTGTAAAATAGACAGATGTTTTAATATGATTCAAATATAAATCATTGTTTTTCATATTACGTATTATTATCCAAAAATGCAATTGTTTCTACAAAATTATTTAGCATTAAATTTATTTCATAGAAATTTGCTGGCGAAATAATCGCTAAGACTGTAGACAAACTTTAGGTACTTCGGTTTCTATTACACTGGAAATATTATTCCCAATAAAACATTTCCGCTTCGGATGGACACGCTCTTACTATGGCAAACTACAGCCCATTTTTATTAAATAGCTAATCGAAAAACAAAAGGTTTGAAGATCAAATCGATTTCCAAACCTTTTGCCTGCATTCTAATCTATCGATATGCCAGTCATTATTATTTGATAATAAATCGAGTCGTACTATGCCCTTCCCTTGATTTTTCTACTTGCAAAATAGCAGGCAAGGATGCCTTTAGTTCTTCAACATGAGAGATGATTCCTATTAATCTCCCCGTCTTTTGCAATTCGATTAAGGCATCGATCGCCTTACGCAGTGACTCTTCGTCTAACGTTCCGAAACCTTCATCGATAAACATTGTATCGATCGAAACTGAGCCCTGGAAGCTTTGAATAACATCCGCCATTCCTAAGGCTAAACAGAGAGATGCATTGAATTTTTCGCCGCCTGACAATGTTTTCACATCTCGGTTTTGCCCTGTATAAGCATCATAGACATCGATGCTCAAACCACTTTGCCGGCCGCGCATCTCTTGGCGTCCGCTTCTAACAAATTCATATTGACCGTTCGACAAATGCTTCAGCCGTTCATTTGCCGATTGGATGATCCGTTCTAAATAATCAATTTGAATAAAGCGTTCAAACGATAGTTTCATACGATTTTGTCCTCTTACAACATCGAAAAGGTCGGCAATTTTTCCGACAATCCGTTCCTGATCACCGATATCTTTTGCTGCTTGTTCAATCTTTTCAAGCAAGGAAGAAAGCGCATTTGTACAATCGATCGACCGTTTCCATTCTGAAAGGGCTGCTTCATACCGTTCTTTCATATGAGTAACAGTCAATGACAATTCCGTTAAGTCGATTTTTTCCTTGCCATCCAATTGCTTCTGCATTTCCTTTATACTTTCTGACACTGTATGCATTTGCTGGTAATGATTTCGGACAAGCTCCTTTAAATTTTGTCGTTCTTCGAAAGGTAGTTTCGCACGATGATAATCAGCTGTAGTCGGGAAATTATGTTCATCTAAAGCTGCCAAAAAACGTTCCTCGGCAATCCGCTTCTTCTCTACACTTTCTTCAAATGCTTTTTTGGTGAATGTAAGCGTTGATTGCGCAACGGAAAATCTTTCTCTCGCCTTTTCACAATCTTTCTGTATGGCAGTCCATGCATTTTCAAGCTCGACTTTCCGCTTCTCTACCTGTAAAATTTTTTCTTCCAATGCCATTAAGTTTCGCATCTCTTCCGGAATGGAATCCATTGATTGATTGAAAAGTGCATATTCCGTTTTATAATATGTTCTTTCTTCATTTAACATTTTCTGTAGCTTATCTAATTTTTCCACGAGGCCATCAAGCGTATCTTGAATTCGTTTGCGCTCTTTTCTTTTATTGGATAACATTTCACGTTTCTCTCGCAAAGCTGCAATTTCCTTTTCCAAGCTTTCCCTTTGTAAATGCAATGATTCCCTGTCCGCTCGTATATCAAGTGCTTGTGCTTCATTCTTTTTTTCTAAGAGCTGTGACTGACAACTTTCAAGTGCGACCGAAGCTTCTCGTAAGTTATGCTCCGCTGTTACTAATCGTTGTTTCATTTCTTCCAATTGCTGTTGAGAAACTGCTCGTTCGCTAATTTCATGTGCCTTCATCGGATGATGTTCACTGCCGCAAACGGGACACGCATCCCCATCATGTAATGTTTCTGCAATTCGTGCTGCTACATCTTCCATCCATGCACTATGCAATTGGTCCGATTCTTTTTTAATCGCTTCATAATGAGCATTTTTCTCATCAGCTGCTGCTTTTAAGTGCTCCGCTTTTTGACTGAGTAGATGAATCGCATCCATCGTCTTACACTGTTCACGTACTATATTGGATTTCTCGACGATTTCATCAAAAGACAGCAAATCATTTTCCAGACGATCAATTAGTTCTTCTAATCGACTTTGCTTATTTTTTTCTTCTCCGACCATTTTTTCTGTTAACTCTACTTCTGTCGCAATCGATTTTCCTTTTGCTTTAATTTGCAATAGCAATTTTTTCTTCTCTTCCAAACTGCGCACAGCCGGCAAATGATCACGCAATCTAAGTAACTGTTCAGAAAGCTCATTCCTCTCAGCGCTTTTCCCTTCTTCCTCCTGATACCGCTTTTCAAAAGAGGATAAGGAGATTGCTGCTTGTTCCTCTTCCTTTTTGGCAACTGCATATTCTTTCAATTTTAGATCGGATTCTTCCGCCGCGCGAATGGACTGCTGCTCAATCTCTTGTATGTATGAAGCCCGCTCTGCTTCCTCAAATCGCATTTCGCTTTTCTTCACTTCAGGCAACTGATTCGTCATATCCTGCAAAACCTTTTCTCGATTGTGCAGCTGATCAAATTGCTCATTGATCATTTTCGCAGTATGAAGCTTAGCAAATAATGCTTCATGCTGCTTATAAGTTTCTTCATAACGTTCCTTGTCGCTCGAACTTTTCTTATCATAAAATAAGATTTCTTCTTTTAAGCCTTCCATCACTTGCCGTGAATTATAATGCTCATTGGCCAGCACTGAAAAAATTGTAGAGTCTCTTTCAGGAACAGCCGTATGAATTTGTTGTATGAACCCCTCAATTGCATGGTTTGCTTTAATTAATCGTTGTTGAGCCTCATCCTTCTTCGTTTTTAGTCGCTCAACAATTTGTTGATAAGGCTCGGTTTTAAAGATTTTCCGCATAATCGTTTCTTTGTTTTCTGTATCAGATGTTAAAAACTTGCGAAATTCACCTTGAGGTAACATGACGATTTGACTGAACTGTGATTGTGTGAAACCGACTAACGTTTCAATTTTCTTGTTGATTTCCGTTACAATTTGCCGATCAACTGCAGGCACTTCTCCGTTGTCTGTCAGCTCAAAAAGTTCGCATCTTGCCAATGTCTCTGTCTTATTTCCGGCTTTCGTATATGGAATTTGACGCATGATCCTAAATTTCCGCCCATGCAATTCAAATAACAGTTCCACTGACGTTTGTACTGAATCATCAGCAAAATCGCTTCGCATTGCTCTGATTTCTGTCCGGTCCTCTCCGCTCGCCTGTCCATAAAGCGCAAAGCAAATACCATCAAAAATCGTCGTCTTTCCCGCTCCTGTCGGCCCAGATACGACGAACAACCGATGCCCTTTTAGCTCATCGAAACGGATCACTTCAGTATTCTTATACGGACCAAATGCGGTCATCGTCAATTGGATCGGTTTCATGACTACTCTTCCCCCCTCATTACTTCATGGAGTACTTCTGCAAATAGCTTGTCCGTTTCATCATCCGGTTCCATTTCTTTCATTTGGTTATAAAACATGCGAAAGAGTGTCATTTCATCCGGTTTTTCTTGGCTATACACTTTCCGATTCTCAGTCGTAGCTACTACTGGCAAGGCTCGCTCAATATGCATCGCATTCGGATAGACGGATTTCACTTTTTCCATAGGATTCAAAATTGGCGTATCATCCAATAGTTTTATAAATACATAATCCTCATTAATCGAATGCGAAAGAATTTCATCGATTGTTCCGATGACTGAGCGCATATCATGCAATGGCGTTAACGTTCTTTTCTCCACTGCAACCTGCCCCTCTTTATCGATATCAACAATATAAAAACCTTTCTGATGCCGTTCTTCTGAGATCGAATATTTCATCGGAGAACCTGCATAGCGAATCGTTTCATTTCCAACATAATGCGCTTGATGCAAATGCCCTAAAGCTGTGTAATGGAAACCTTCAAATAGCTGCGCAGATACATATTCCGCTCCTCCGATCGATAAAGGCCGTTCCGAGTCGCTCGTGTTTTCTTTTTCTTCGCCATTTGTCGTAACAAATGCATGTCCAACAAATACGTGACGTGCGTGACGATCCTTTGTTCTTTCAATCTCTTCAATGATTTTTTTCATTGCATGATGATGGTCTGCAATGCTGTCATCTCTCATAACATATCGGACGACAGAAGGATCCGCATACGGAATTAAATGAAAATGGACTTCGCCATGTTCGTCTTCCAATATGACAGGCTCCAACTCTTTTGATAGCTGACCAACTATGTAGAAACCATTAGTCTGCATAAGTCTGCTGCCAAATTGCAAACGACTTGGACTGTCATGATTGCCTGCGACTGCGATGACAGGCGTTTTTAGTTCGTTAACAATTTTCCACAGCACTTCATCCAATAACGCAACCGCCTCTGTCGGAGGCACCGCACGGTCAAACAAATCTCCAGCAATAATGACCGCATCGGGTTTTTCCTGTTCAATTGCGTCCATAAATTGCTCTAATACATGCCGCTGTCCATCCGTCATATAGACGCCCAACACAATTTTTCCTAAATGCCAGTCCGCCGTATGAAAAAGCTTCACATGCCCCATCCCTTTCCTTTTATTACTTACTTCTATTCTACAAGACAATGATGCGAATTTGCATTCGTATTTTTGCCAATTAACTCTCTGTATGCCCCTCCATGCACATTAACAGTATTTTAATCTCATAATTCCTAACAAAAGCCGCATAAACCGTTTTAGCAAAGTCAAGTCCTTAATCTTGAGTACTTTCCCTTTTGCCTGTTTTTAGTGAAAACCATTCATAAAACTACTATCGCATTATCCCGCCAAGTAGTTTTCCGTTTCAGTCGGAAGCTTCCGCGAGCATGGCTTGAGCCTCCTCGTCCGCTGCGCTCTCTGTAGTGTCTCAAGGCTCATGCTCCTAACGCTTCGCTTTTACTCGCAGAAAAACATTTGCTATTCCCGCCGGAGTCGCCGACTTATACTCCAATCAACGTTGATCCTTTTGAAGAAACTTGATCAAACGAAGACAAAATTGGGTATGGATTCGCATGAAACACACTAAGCACAACTTTACTTGGAGTAGCGGGCATGATAGCCTTGTTGGAACAAGCCAGCCCAATTGGCTGGGTTTCCTGGCTTGGGACTCATGCCCGTAGAGACTCCATGTGGGTTTACGCACTTATAGAACGTAAGAAAACCACATATAAGCGTCTGCTCATTGCGCATAAATCACTCTAACTATTGCAAAAAATGAACAGGACGCCGGTTTCCGCCGACGTCCTGCTTTGTAGGATTTATATGGATCAATCACAAAAGTGACAAATCTTATTCCGTCAATCCTTCATAAATTTTTTCAATATTATATCTCAAAAATTTCGGATACGTATCTCCTTCGCTACCTGACTTACCTAATTCATCCGAATAGAGCTCGGCTGCAATCTTGACTTTCGTTTCCTTAGAGACCGTTTCCATTGGCCGTTTGTCAACATTCGTTTCTACGAATAATGCGGGCACATCATGTTCTTTAATGAAATTCACTAAGTTTTTAATTTGATGCGGCGTACCGATTTCTTCCGTATCGATATCCCAAATATACCCTTCCAATAATCCATATCTATCCGCCATATATTGGTAGGCTCGTTCACTCGTTACTAAAATGCGATGCTCTTCAGGTATTTCACCAATTTTTGTTTTGTAAAGCTCATCAATCTCATGTAATTCATCCAATAGCGCCTTAGCATTTTGCTCATAAGTTTCTTTACCATCTGGATCAATTTTTATGAGCGCATCTCTTGCATTCTCCACCATTTTGACGCCAACAAGCGGATCTAAAAACGCATGGGGGTTAATCGCTTCATCTCTACCTTCATTCGTCGTAATATACTTCGGTTCTACACCTTCCATTAATTCGAAGACAGCATTTTCATCTTTATGAACTGTGTCGACCAACTTGAAAAACCAACCTGCTTTTCCGCCTTCCAAATTGAGCCCATTATAAAAAAGCGCATCGGCATCAGTCGCTTTCTTAATATCTTCAGGAAGCGGCTCATACTCATGTGGATCGGTGCCGATTGGAACCATGCTATGGACGTCAACACGCTCTCCTCCAACCTCTTTTAAAATATCATAGAGAATGGAAAAGGTAGCTACGACATGAATGCGATCATCCTTTTCCTTAGAACTATTGCTTTTCTCACGATTGCCGCACGCAGAAAGAGCGATAGCAGCAACAATGGTTAATATCCCGATTTTCATCAACTTACGCAACATACAACAAAACTCCCTTTTCAATTTTTCAAATCATAATGATGCAACATTTTTATTTTTTCTAACTCGCAATGAACGCCATAATATTCCTTGCTTAGGCGAAAAGATAAACGCAATGACGAATAGAACCGTTGTCACTAATACGATAACTGCTCCCGAAGATAGATTGTGCGCAAAACTGAAATATAGCCCGACAACCGCCGAAAAAGCGCCAAATATTGCTGATAATGCAATCATAATCGACAAACGGTTCGTCAGTAAATAAGCAGTGGACGCCGGTGTAATAAGCATCGCTACGACTAATATAACGCCGACCGTCTGCAGTGAGGCAACGGTAACAAGTGTCAAAAGAATCATGAGCACGTAATGAATGAAGCGGTTTGGCAAACCATAGGAGGCAGCTAATGTCGGATCAAATGTAGTCACTAATAATTCCTTGTAAAACATAATGACTATTAGCAACACAATTGCCCCAATCGTCAACGTCATCCACATATCAGATGACCTGACGGAAAGCACATTCCCGAATAGAATACTCGTCAAATCAATGGAGGATTTCGCTTTCGCCATTAATATGATTCCTAAAGCGAAAAACGAACTGAACACGATCCCAATCGAAGAATCACTTTTCACCCGGCTATTTTGTGATATAAAACCAATTCCTACCGATGTCAATAAACCCGTAAAAACCGCTCCATAAAAATAATTGATCCCCATCATATAAGAAACGGCAATTCCCGGCAAAATTGCGTGTGAAATTGCATCTCCCATGAGCGCCATCCCACGCAAAATGATAAAGCAGCCAATTACTCCACAAATTATGCCAACCATAACAGAAGTGAACAACGCTTTTTGCAAAAATTCATATGTTGCGATATCTGAAATAAAATCGCTCACATCGTCACCCCCAATGTATCCCATAATTGATATTGCGACTGATAGGCCGCTTTCATAATTTCTGGCTTCATAACATTTTTAACTGGTCCCGCCCCGATCAATTCCTTATTAATCAAAATGAGTTCATCAAAATAATCTTCGACTTTCGTCAAATCATGATGTACGACAAACACCGTTTTCCCTTCATCCCTCAGCTCTTTTAATATACCGATAATCAATGCCTCACTCGTCACATCAATCCCAACAAATGGTTCATCTAAAAAAAACATATCTGCTTTTTGAGCTAACGCCCTTGCCAAAAAAACACGTTGCTGCTGACCGCCGGAAAGTTCGCCAATTTGCCGCTTCGCAAGTGCTTCCATACCGACTTTTTCCAAGCATTCGAGTGCCCATTCCTTATCCGCTTTTCGGGGACGGTGGAAAAGTCCAAGCTGCGGATACGTTCCTAACAAAACTGTATTTTGAACAGTAATTGGAAAATCCCAATCAATTGTCGCTCGTTGCGGAACGTAAGTGACCTTTTTGCGCACTTCTTTTATCGACTCCCCTCCAAACGTAACAACGCCTTGATCCTTAGGAATTAAACCTAAGACTGCCTTCATCATCGTTGACTTTCCCGCTCCATTTGGACCGATAATCCCAACTAATTTTCCACTTTCGACTTTGAAATTTATATTTTTCAATGCAGTTTTACCATCATAAGAAACGTACAAGTCTTGAACATCTATATTACAGGCCATAATAAGCACCATCCAATCTCGAAATATTTTCTTCTATCGTATGCTATAAAACTTTCCGTTGTACAACTTTTCTAAACATCTATGCATCAATTGTTTCCCTAAGGAAACTTTTAGTGTAAAAAAGTATGTTTCCCGAGGGAAACTTTATTCCATAATAAACGATTGCAATCTAATTGTAAAGAGAAAAATTTATTTATTTGAAAACTCATAGAAGTGCCGCACACCATTGCTTTTGATATTGAAAATAAATCGTTTCCACTCACCTAAGGAGCAGATTTAAATGTCATAGTTCCGCTTATAACATACATATAGTATAAAACTTAGGAAGAGGAGAAAGGATGTTGATCATTTGGACCTTCCTTTAGTCATTGTGCCAAAAAAGCTTCCGAACACATCATCGAGAGT
This sequence comes from Sporosarcina sp. USHLN248, assembly GCF_037144575.1. NCBI lineage: Bacteria > Bacillati > Bacillota > Bacilli > Caryophanales > Caryophanaceae > Sporosarcina > Sporosarcina sp. USHLN248. The sequence continues at coordinate 4,718 of NZ_JBBCZC010000061.1, read as the reverse complement.
GACTGTATATTATCCAGCAATCATTCAGATGGCAGACGCAAAAGTTCAACGGGAATTGAACCATCAAATTATTTCTGCGCTGAACACATTGTTAGTCGACCAAAACTTCTATGACGAAAACCTTGTGGAGCTCATTTCTAATTTTGAAATTAAAAATAACGAAAGAAATATTTTAAGCTTAAACTTAATCACGTATTCTTATACCGGCGGCGCCCACGGTATGACGGTCGTTAAATCATTGACGTTTGATACGACAATAGGAAAGCTTTATTCGCTAAAAGACCTTTTTAAGTCGAACAGTAATTATGTTTCCATCATTTCCGACATCATTAGGAAACGAATTGCGGATTGGAACATCGATCTTTTAGATCCGCCATTCAAAACGATACGAAGCGACCAAGATTTTTATATTGCTGATACGTCGCTCGTCATCTATTTTCAACTATATGAAATCTCTCCTTACGCATCAGGTTTCCCTTATTTCCCGATTCCAATTAAAGATTTGCAACATATTATTGAACCGAACAGCCCTCTCGATCGAATGATAGCATTTACATGAAAAGCTGCCTACCAAGTTTCGTACTTTTTTGACTTGGTTGGCAGCTATTTTAGCATATCGGCATAATTAGTGCTTTTTCATTATTTTTTGGAGAGTTCACTTGAGATGAGACGATATAAGCCTCCATCTGTTCCTCGTTAAAAGGCTTCAACAAGCTTTGCAATGAATGAATATCATTATTTTTTGGATCCAGCCACATCGCCTCATCTTCTTTGTGCAATATTACAGGCATTCGATCGTGGATCGGTCTCATTAACTCATTCGGCTCCGTCGTAATGGCAGTGCACGTATGGATGATCATACCGGATGGGGCTACATACTTCTCATATAATCCTGCGATCCCAAAAATGCCATCATCTTTCAATTTAATCCGCATCGGGATTTTTTGCCCATCTCTTCTTTGCCACTCATAAAATGAATCTGCTGGCAAAATGCACCGTTTCCTTTTGAATGCGTTGCGAAAAGAAGGCTTTTCTGCAATCGTCTCCGCTCTCGCATTGATCATTTTATAACCTATTTTTTCATCTTTCGCCCAAGGCGGGATGAGGCCCCATCGTAAATAACCAAGCCTATTTTTTTGACCGTCATTAATAACAGCAACAACTTGTTGAGAAGGTGCAATATTATAACTCGGCACGTAGTCTGTTGCTTCAAATGCAGATGCAATTTCAAAACGGTCCATTATTTCTTCATAAGGCGCAAATAGAGTAAAACGACCGCACATAAGCTCACCTACTTTTCATAACTGTCTGTTTACTTCACCGTACCACTATTGTAATGTAAAAGTACGACATGCTTCAAGAAAGGATCCTCAACGTATGGATAAGAAAAGAACTTTAGTTATTAGCGATATTCATGGAGAACCTGTAATGTTCCAACAATTACTGCGTAAAGCGAAGTATGATCCTAACGAAGATCAATTAATCCTATTAGGTGATTACGTGGACCGTGGACCAAATTCTCGCAAGGTGCTTGAAATGGTCATGGAGCTTAAACAGTTAGGGGCACTCGTTTTAAAAGGCAATCACGAAGATATGATGATCAAAGCGCTTACTTCGGATGAAGAAAAACCTTGGAAACATTGGATGCGAAACGGCGGTGCTGAAACACTGAAAAGTTATGGCGTCATCGAAGACACGATTGAATTTCCCGATGATCAGCCATTCCAAAAACCAATATTTCAATCAGAACCGTTAAACGAACATTTACAGTTCATCCAATCACTTGATTGCATTATAGAACAAGATGATATAATCTTCGTACATGCAGGCTTGAATCCCGAAAAAACGATTGAAGAAACCGATCCCCATGAACTTATTTGGATTCGAGAAAAATTTCATAATGGCTATAGCGGAAAAAAGACTGTTATCTTTGGCCATACACCGACAAACTATCTACATAAGGAAGATAATTTCACGGTCTTCTTCGGAGACAATAACATTATAGGAATTGACGGAGGGGCAGTTTATGGAGGTCAATTGAATTGCCTTGAACTACATAGTTTTCATGTTTACCACATTCCTGCAGAAAGACAAAAGGAGGAGAAAAAATTGTCTGCATATAAAGCATTAATTCCAGAACGAATCTTCTTTGGCGGCATCGATGCAATAGACCAGCTTCTGAAAGAAGAAAAAATTGATGTCATTTATGATTTGCGCGCGGAAGTAAATGGTCCCCTCGCAAGTGAAAAAAGCGTTCATCAGCCATTATTGGATGACGCTGAACAGCAGGATGAGTCTATAAAAGAAGCTGTCAATAAAGTAGTAAAGGCATATAACGAAGGAAAAAACATTTATTTTCATTGCAATACTGGAAGAGGACGAGCAGGCACAGTCGCTACGGCAACTTTATTAGAGCTCCAAAAAGCAACCAGTGTGGATGAAGCCGAACAAATAACGAAAGAAATACGACCGGAAACGAATCTAAAACTATCATTCAAATCTGCTTTAAAAAGGCTCTATGAAAATGAATAACTTTCCAATAAACAAAGCATGCATGAGCGACTACTATCAACCTATAAATAAAATTTGCTTTAAAGCATGCAGAAAGTCAATCAACGAAGCAGAAACCTATCCATTCGGTGCATCAATAGCTCTAATTTGCATAGAAAAGAGATGAGGATCCATTTTCCACATCTCTTTTCACTTCTTGTTCTGCTGTTCTTTGCACTTTCCTTAAGCAGAACGGGATGATTTTTTTAGAGAGAATAAGTATAACGCAATGACGAAGACTACGATCAATGCAGAAAGCAAGTAAACATTCTGATAGCCAAAGGAAATTGCAACCATCCCTAACACATAAGAACCAATTGCCATTCCTGTATCAAAAAGCGTAAAAAATGTTGCTGTTGCATAACCGCTTCTCTCCACTGACGTCGATTGTATAGATAGTGTCTGCAAACTCGGCACTAAAGCCCCGTACCCAAGGCCAACAAATGCTCCAGCCAATAAGAAAACAAATCCTGAATCCATAACAGATAAAATGAGCATCCCACATAGGAATAAAATAAAGCCCGGTATTAATATATAGGCGGGACCCTTTTCATCAAATATTTTACCTGTAAATGGGCGTGTTAAAAGCATGACAGCCGCGAACACTAAAAAGAAATAATTCGCCAGCGTCAACAACCCTTTTTCCTGTGCATAAATCGATAAATAAGACAGGATACTTGCATATGAAAATGCAATCATGCTTCCCAAAAAAGCTACGCGCAATGCTTTCTTCTCGAAAAGATCATTGAAAGTGAAGCGTTTGGAAACTGCAGGTGCATTTTCTATTTCAATTCTCGGGATAAGAAGCGCAACTGCTGCACCAAGTAACATTAATACACTCATTACGATGAATAAAACGTCAAAAGAAAACGATTGGATGATGAATAACGAGACGAACGGCCCGACAACGACCGCTAAATTGGTGGACATGACAAAGTATCCTAATCCAGCTCCACGCCGTGTGACCGGTACAAGATCAGCTGCAATCGAACCGGCTGCCGTCGTTACAATACTAAACCATACCCCTTGGATGAACCGCAGCACTAACAATCCTCCAAATGGCGTAATGAAATAATAGCAAATTGTGCAAATCAAATAGAAAAACAGACCGATCCAAAGCATTTTGCGCTTGCCTGCCAAGTCCAACAATTTACCTGTAAATGGTCGGACGACAATCGCCGATAATAAAAACACGCTCATTAATAGGCCAGCCTCTTCATCAGTCCGACTTAATGCATCTTTTGCATATAGTGGAAGGGTAGAAACCAATCCGTAAAACACGGTGAACACAGACAAATTCGTTAGAAATATACTAATAAAAGGTTTCGTCCAAATTGGTTCTTTATGATTCAAATAGATTTTCCTTTCTTTCGTCCAATTTTCTCAATAAACGGATTAACGCAACTTGCTCTTCATCCGATAAATTGTTCAAATAAAGCTGTTCAAATTCAATGACGGATTTCTTGACCGCCTCCAACTGTTCAAGGCCAAATTCCGTTAATTCCACAACTTTTTCACGCCTGTCTTTTCCTTCCTTCGTACGTAGCCAACATAGTTCCTCCAAGCGATTCACAGTGCGGGTAATTGTAGGCGCTTCAACATTTAAATACTTCCAAATTTGCGTCAATGTCATTTCGCCGTGCAAATCAACACAGTAGATGACGGACCATTGCGACGCAAAAAGCTTATGTTTTTTCAAAAACATATTTAATTCCTTACTTAAAAATCTGCTTTTTTGAAACAGCTCATGTATTAAAGGATTCATCATGTTCACCTCTTTTTATTTACCTAAGTAACTAATAGAGTATACGCCTCCAAGAATCGTATGTAAAGAACAAATTTAGTTTGAATCCATCGTATGTATATTTCTCTCCTACAATGCATAAATCTCAAATCTATGCGCATAAATTGCTCCAAACCTGTATAAACTCCACCACCAACGCAAAACGTTGCTATTATAGCGCATAACATCCTTCGAAAAGATAAAATGTACCGCTCCGCTCTCAAGTTTGCTCGCTCAACCACAAAAAAGATGATTTCCCTTAAAAGGAAATCATCTCAGACTGTAGACAAACACCAGGAATTTTTGGTGTTTGCCTACAGTCTTTTTTCTTTTAAAATAGAAGTAATACTAGAAAAGTTGATTTCCACTGCGGTCGGACGCTTTC
>NZ_JBBCZC010000060.1:0-14910 GCF_037144575.1 Sporosarcina sp. USHLN248 | reverse complement strand
CGCCTGGAACGGAAAGCGACGGTTGTCAGGGGTTCCCCATTTATTCTCCAACCAGAAAGGGACTATCACAGAAAATCAGTTTTCACTGACTTTCTGGACAGCCCCTTTTCAATCAACTTAAAACAATTCAATAATAATTACAGCAGCTATAATTGCCAATGACACGCCAAGTGCAATCCATTGGCCCTTATCGGGTTTTTCTGGCCTACTATCCCATTTTTGCATCGAACAAACTCCCTTCTGCTTGCTTTACATACTATTTCCCGAAGGCATTAAATATAAACGTTTGAAAATTCGAACGTCCCCTCTATTCAATTTTTCTTTCTCTATGATAAACTGTTAGCAAAAAGTAGGTAGTGAGATGTACTTATTTATTATCAATCCTGCATCAGGAAACGGACGTGCTTTTGATAAATGGTCTGAATTGCAAATGATGCTTCGCAATAAAAAAATTGATTATCAATTTCATATTTGCTCTTCTATTGTAGCAACGAATGAGTTTATCGAAAGGCAATGCAAATTAATGACGATAAAAGCAATTGTTATTATAGGAGGAGATGGTACGACTCATTCAGTTATTCAACATCTTCCATACAAGAATATTCCAATTGCTATTTTACCTGCTGGTTCGGGAAATGATATTTGCAGAAACTTCGGACTAACAAATGATACCAAAACATTTATAGAAAAGCTCTTTATCGCTGATTCAGAGAAAGTTGATGTCATAAGTGTAAATGGCAAAATTGGTTTAACAGTTGTCGGCATCGGTTTAGATGCAATGATTGGAGAAAGGGCCGATCATTCCCTTTATAAAAAGTGGCTCAACATGTTTAATATAGGACGTTTTGCATACCCAATTGCTGCCATTTTTGAGTTGCTGACCTTTACTCCTTTTCAAGCAAAATTATTAGTAGATCGTCAATACATTCCAACTTCGAAAGCATGGCTTATCGCTTGTGGAAACACGAAAAAATATGGAGGCGGTTTAAAAATTTGTCCAACGGCAGATCCAGCTAACGGTAAGTTAGCGCTTACGCTGTTGGATGGCGCTCATCGCGCAAAGGTTCTATTCAGTTTATTTCCACAGCTGCTCATCGGAAAAACAATTCAACAAAAAGAAGTGACTTATTTGTCAGGTAAGCAATTTCATATTCAAACTGATCGAATCATTCCAGTTGTCATTGACGGCGAAATTTTACCTACAGACAATATAACAATCGAAATTCTTCCTCAAGCACTTCAAATCATAAAAACGGTGTGAATCGCTATTTTTTAAATCTCCTGTTGAGATGCTTTCGTCAGATTATGGATGTAATTCTTTTTTTATAAAGAAAACGCTTACATATTTATTCGAATAGTTTTTATGATTGAATTCATTTAAATAAATACGCAATTACAAACTTTCCTATGTTCTTTCTTTTCCTTTCATGTTATTATTAAAAAATCTTCAACTGATTCGGAGGGAACGATATATGGGTAAAGTAGTTATTGAAGAACAGAAGAAGGTTCAAGTGGAAGATATCCTCATTGCCAATCAACTGTTAAAAGACGTAGTGGCGCATACTCCTCTACAGAAAAACGAGCGACTATCAGAAAAATACGATTGCCATGTTTACATTAAACGTGAAGATTTACAACATGTCCGATCATTTAAACTAAGAGGAGCCTACTATAAAATAAAAAGAATTGAAAATGAAGCGCGGGAAAAAGGCATTATTTGTGCAAGTGCGGGCAATCATGCACAAGGAGTTGCATACGCTTGTGCACATTTACAAATTGATGGAAAAATTTTCATGCCACAAACAACTCCAAAACAAAAAATTAACCAAGTGAAAATGTTTGGTCGCGATTATATTGAAATTATCCTTGTCGGGGATACTTTCGATGATTCCTCCGAAAAAGCGATGGAATGCGCAGTAACGGAAGGCAGAATATTCATCCATCCGTTTGACGATGAAGACATTATTGCTGGCCAAGGAACTGTCGCGGTAGAAATGATGAACGATATTGATGAACCAATTGATTTTGTATTCGCAAGCATTGGCGGCGGCGGTCTTATGTCAGGCATTAGCACCTATATTAAAAATCTATCCCCTATGACACAAATGATCGGGGTCGAACCATCTGGCGCAAAAAGCATGAAAGCTTCCTTCGAGAACAATAAGGTGACACCACTTGAAACGATTGATAAGTTTGTTGATGGCGCAGCAGTTAAATGTGTCGGCAATCTGACTTATGAAATTTGTAGAAAATACGTAGACAATATCATTAGTGTCCCTGAGGGCAAAGTTTGCACTTCAATATTGGACCTTTACAATGAACATGCAATTATTGCTGAACCGGCAGGCGCATTACCTATTGCAGCGCTTGATTATTATAAAGAAGAGATTAAAGGGAAATCGGTTATTTGTGTGATTAGCGGTGGAAATAATGATATCGGTAGGATGCAAGAGATTAAAGAAAAATCTCTACTCCATGAAGGACTGCTCTATTATTTCATTATAAATTTCCCGCAACGTGCAGGTGCATTGCGTCAGTTTTTAGATTTCGTATTGGGGCCGGATGATGACATTACTACTTTTGAATATACGAAGAAAAATAACAAAGAAAACGGACCCGGACTTGTTGGTATTGAGCTAAAAAGGAAAGAAGATTACCCGAGGCTGTTAGATCGAATGGAACAAAATGGCTTCCCTTTCAAGGAAGTGAACAAAGACAGTACGTTATTTGATTTATTAATATAACAAAACCGCACCTTCATTGTTTGATAATTCAACAATTGAGGTGCGGTTTTCATAATTATTATTTTATTAATAGATGGGCGTAGTTGTAATCGCTGTTGCAATTTTGTCAATCGAAGGAAGCGTACTATCTTTATGATCTTGCGTCAAAATCGTGAAAACTAATGTTTCTCCGCTTTTTGTCTCTGCATATCCTGCTAAAGATTTGACGTTATTTAAACTCCCCGTTTTAGCTATTACTTTACCTTTTACAGAAGGTGATGCCAATCTATTTCTTAATGTTCCTCCAACGAAACGATCATCAATGCCTGAAATCGGCAGCGATTTTACAAAGCTGCCATACCAAGGTGCATTTCGAACGAGTAATAATAATTCAGTTAATTGCGCTGAGGATACTTTGTTTTTGTGCGACATGCCCGATGCGTCTTCAAAGTGCCATTCAGAAGCGTCTAATCCGATGGATGTTGCATATTCATGCATGACACGCAATCCAGCATTCCAGCTGCCTTCCCCATACACTTTTTTGCCCATCGTTTTTGCTAATATTTCTGCATGTGTGTTATTGCTTAACTTCATAAATGGGATCATCAAATTTTTTAACGGCATTGATTTATGTACCGCCAAGACTTTAGCTGTATCTGGCGCTTGTCTTCGTACATTTTTAGAAGTTGAGCTGAATTTTATTCCTTTTGAAGATAAGGAGCTTTTGAAAATCGCCAATGTATGAGCAGTTGGGTTCGAAACAGTTACCCATTCCCTTTTGCTGCTGCCTACTGGGATGTTACCTGATACCATAATTTTATTCGTTCCGTGTTGCCTTTTAATCGATAAAGTGTTACGTTTCCCTTTCGCTACCGTGTTTGCTTTATTGACAATCGTCACAATACCCTCGTCAGGTGTCACGGATATCTTAGGCTTGTACCCTTTTTTCGTAGGCTTTGCATCTACGATCACTGTGCCAGCGTCATAATCCGCATTTGGCGATAAAGTTAATGCAGAAATTTGAGCAGCATAATAATAGGTTTCATCGCTTTTATCAATGCTTGGCGATAGACGTATATTATCAAACCATTGATCATCTCCGACTAAGTCGCCATTAATCTTTTTTACCCCTAATTTTGATAAGGTTGCGGCAAATTGATCCAGCTCCTTTTTCATTAAAGTCGGATCTCCTTGACCACGTAAATACAAGTTGCCATTTAAAACGCCATTCGATATTGTTCCATCCGTTAATACATCCGTTGTAAAGCGGTAATCTTCCCCTAATGTTTCTAAAGCTGCGGCTGCAGTGAGCAATTTTAAAGTCGAAGCCGGTGTCACTTTTCGGTCTGCATTCGCTTCGTAAACAATTTCTCCGGTTGAGGCTTTACGGACAGTGACACTTGTCATAGCAGACTTCATAGATGCGTCCGATAATATAGCATTAATTGTATTTTCCAAAGACTGATAGGAATTTGTGGCATGGGCTTCAGCATGAGAAGGAAACGGTGTGAACAAAGCAGCAAAAGATAGCATTATAGCTGTTATGAATGTAGCAGTTTTCTTGAAAAACAAAATAATCCCCCTTTTCTCAGTTGTCGCTATCAGTCTATCACTTTTCTTCATTGAATCCTATAGATATTTTGCAAACGAAAAACGGCCATCGGGTTGAATTTTTCCGATAGCCGTACTATTTATTACTTTAGCCGGATTATAGACCGACTGATATATATTTTACTTCGATAAATTCTTCCAATCCGTAATAACCTCCTTCCCTTCCTAATCCGCTTTGTTTAAAACCACCGAATGGCGCTTGTGGAGTCGAAGGCAATCCATCATTCAATCCGACGATGCCATATTCCAATTTTTCACTGATACGAATTCCTCTTGAAAGGTTTTCGGTAAATACATATGCAGCAAGTCCATAAATCGAATCATTTGCCCTTTGAATCGCCTCTTCTTCTGTAGTAAAAACAGTAATTGGCGTAACCGGGCCGAACGTCTCTTCACGCATGCATAACATATTGTCTTGTACATTTGTTAAAATTGTTGGCTCGAAAAACAGCCCTTCTTTACGTTTACCACCGACTTTAATTGTAGCTCCTTTTGAAACAGCGTCATCAACATGCTGTTGAACTTTATTCACTGCGGCTTCGTCAATTAAAGGCCCAATCGTTACGCCTTCATCCAATCCATTGCCGACTCTCAACTCTTTCACACGCTCAATCATTTTAGCTGAAAATTGATCAGCAATAGACTCTTGAACATAAACACGATTCGCACATACACAAGTTTGTCCGGCATTCCTAAATTTTGCTGCAATGACACCGTCCACTGCTTTATCAATATCACAATCATCCATAATAATTGTCGGAGCATGGCCGCCAAGTTCCAATGAAATTTTCTTTACTGTATCGGCGGCACCTCTCATTAACAGCTTACCAACCTCTGTTGAGCCTGTGAAAGTAAGTTTACGCACCCTTTCATCCTTTAACCATGCATCGCCAATTGCCGATGCATCACCTGTCACGACATTGACGACACCTTCAGGGATTCCTGCCTGTAAACATAATTGCACTAATTTAATAGCGGTAATCGGAGTTTGCTCAGCCGGCTTAATGACAACTGTGCAACCAGCCGCTAAAGCCGGTCCGACTTTACGTGTAATCATTGCAGCAGGGAAATTCCATGGTGTAATTACCGCAGTAACCCCTACAGGCTGCTTATGGACGAAAATTCGTTTTGTCGTTTGAGTGGCAGGGATCATTTCTCCATAAATCCTCTTCGCCTCTTCCGCATACCAAGAAATGAAGCCATTTGCATAATTCATTTCTCCACGTGCTTCTGATAATGGCTTTCCTTGTTCTACAGTCATAGTTCTTGATAGATCTTCAATGTTTTCATCGATCAATTCGAACCATCTTTTCAAAAGGCTGCTTCTTTCATATGCCGAACGATTCGACCACTCTTCAAATGCTTGATGTGCAGCGGATACTGCCATTTCAGCCTCTTTAGCGCCTCCTTTCGGAACAGTCGCTATCGTTTCATTCGTTGCAGGATTGACGACCTCAATTACCGGCAGTCCATCTTTAACTTCCTTGCCATCAATAATCATTGGATATGCTTTCATTGTTAACATCCTTCCTTATTGTTTAAAAACTTTATTACATAATGAACTTAAACGGACCGTCTTTTTTTCATTGCTCGTAAAAACTGCTCAACCGTGATTGCCACCAACGTACCTATGATTAATCCATTAGAGAGTACTGCAGAAAGGATCGCCGGCAAGTGCATCATACTTTCAGTTGGAACAAACATTAATCCAACACCGATCATTAGCCCAAGTGCACTTACACGATAACCGATTGTTTTATCATTTTCCATTTCCATTTCTGCAAAAGCCAGTTCAACCATTTTTGCAAATATAGCAAATGTGACCGCATAGGCAACCGGCGCTGGCAGTGCTGCGAAAAATGACATGATTGCTGGAAACAATGTCATGATCATTACAAGAAGGCTTCCTATAATAAAGGGGCGCAATGAAGCCATCCGTGTAGTTCCGACAAATCCTGCTGAGCCGGAAATAGGAACAGGTCCAATCGCTGAGAAAACTCCTGCCAATAAATGATTGATCCCAGAAGCAATCGATCCTTCCCTCGTACGATCAGACACTTCTTTTTGAAAGGAATGCTTCAACAAATTTTCCATTACCCGAATCGATGCCATCATGTTCGCAATCAATAAGAGCGTAATAAAGAATGCTGTTACTACTACTCCACTATCCCAAACAGGCTTGCCGTAAACAAAAACATCAGGGAAGCGAACGATACTATTAGAAGTAGTATGAATAGATTGTGCCTTGCCCAACAAAATGAAAACAATCCAGCCGAACCCAATCGATAGCAACACAGAATATTTTGATACCCACGTCACTTTATGATACATCGTTATAAACGTGACGATTACCGTCAATAAACTTCCAATAAAAACAATGCCATCAATCGGATCAGCTGAAGTTTCAACACCAACCATTCCTTTAATGAATGTTCCACTTAATTGAAAGATCAGCAACATTAAATAAGTGAATGTAACTGTAGGTGTGAACAACCTTTTCATTTTCGAAATAAAACCGAACGCCGCCAACAAAATAAAAAGCACGCCGCTAACGATCATGCCGGTTTGCAATGCTTGTAAAGCATCATCCGCAGTCGCATAGAGAATGCCAACCATATTTGCATAAACGACAAAAATCCCCCACCATAAACCGGCAGGGCCTTCATTAATCGGGAGCCGATGTCCAATAACTGCCTGTACAACACATGCAGTTCCTAAAACGAACATCGTTCTCTGAATGAAGGAAGCCGTTTCCGCAGCATCCATTCCAAACACATGTGCAATGGCAATAGGAGCCGCAATAGAGGACGCGATCAGAAAAACAGCCCATTGTAAACCACCAGCCAACTGCTTCAAAAAACCACCCCAAATCCAAAATGACAAATATTCCTTTCAAATACGCATAATATATCAAATGCGTAAAACAACTTACCTTACAATAAACGACTAGTAAATCAACGTAAATACATATTCATCTAATTCATACGCATATTCAAACAAAAATCATCTATGCACTTAAGCACATAGGAAAGTCACGTCCTATTCCTACTGATTCTCACATAACTTTTTTCAGTCATATACAAAAATATAAGCTCAAACGAATAAGCCCCGGAATAATACGTATAGATCATTCCATATCAAAATTGCGTTCCGATGTCACGATAAAGTATACCACTTCTTTGTAAAAAAATAGGGTAGTAAATACTTGGCAGATTATTATTTGTCATTGCCTTTATAGCTTTGAATAAAAAAACCATGTGAATTGGACCACTCACAATATAAAATCTCCTCTATCACTTTATATCCTTCTTGTGAAAGTCCATCCATAAGCCATTGTCGTGTTTTACCGATCGCATGGAGCACTTCTTCCTGTATTTGCCCTTCATCGATTAACAGCACACTTGGATCCTCTTCTTCTAATTCCAATTTCAAATCAGCAGCTGTGACAGCCTTAAATTTCGCATATTGGTTTATGGAAATTTCACCGCCAGGCTCAATGTATAAGTCCTTCACTTCTCTTAATGAAAAGATCCCTTGCTGCCTCAGCATCGTTCTAAGTTGTTCCATTTCCAGTTGATTTTTATCAAAGAGCTTTTTATTTATTTTCCCATTCTCAATTAGTTGATCTGGTTCCCCTTTTAAAACAACTCGCAATGTATTCGATTTAGCAACTAATTTTTCAATTATATAAATTGCCGAAACCCATATTCCCAGTGAAAACAAAAACATGAATACTGAAGTTTTCCGATCATACAAAGTCTCTTCCAATATTCCTCCAAACATAATTAAATAAATGATGTCATATGGGGTCATTTCTGCTAAATGTTTTTTTCCGAGCAACCGAATGACAACCATAAACGCAATTAATCCAATTACCAATTTCATGCCGTTTATTATGTAATCCATAAATACTCCTCCTATTAATAGCAAGCTACCTTGAAATTACCCTTAATAACAGTTTCATAATCAATCGGTAAATGATCTTCATTGAAATTAAAATGTAAAAGTTTCAGATTCATATTTTAGGGTATTTTTCAAATAGCATGATCAACAATAATTCAGGAGGCGTATACACATGGTACAAAGACGTGTAGTTGGATATTATGATACAGAATCTGAAGCGGTGGCAGCAATTGAGGATTTAAAGCGACAAGGCTATCGTTCTGCTGATATTTCAATCATAAGCAAAGATAGAGATCGGGCCGGACATATTGAGGATGAAACCGGAACACATGCCGCGGACGGTGCTGCAACAGGCGCTGCTACCGGGGGTGTATTAGGTGGTCTCGGAGGTGTTTTGGCTGGCTTAGGTGCACTTGCCATACCTGGTATCGGCCCGATTATAGCTGCTGGACCGATTGTAGCTGGCATAACAGGCGCCGCAGCAGGTGCAGGTGTTGGTGGATTAGCGGGTGCTCTCATCGGAATGGGAATTCCCGAAGAAGAAGCAAATCGCTATGATCAATATTTTAATGAGGGAAAAATACTCATTTTAGTCGATAGTGATTATATTGATCCAGAACGTCCAGATAATCTTGATCGCCCGTTTGTTTAATGAAAAGACCGGCATGCAAAAATTGCATGCCGGTTTTATTTGTGTATAATGCTGCATTCAATGAATATAAAATACAAACTATAACTTTACAAATCGCATCTAAAGTAGATAATCGAATTGCTTATGCACTATTACCATTTTTCAAAATCGATAAATTTACCACCGCAATCGCTCAACAGCATGTCCGGCAGTATATATGCCAGCATTTAGGCCTGTCAAACAATTGTCGCCGATGACTACCTCTGCTATATGTAAAATTGTGCAGTTGTATCCGCATAAAACTGATCTCCAACGTGAAGATTATATCCAATGTCAAAATGAAAATTATGTTCGATATTTGGATATACACCTGTTCTGCCGAATAGCTCTTTAATGATCTCCTTTTTCAATTTGTCATCTTCAAAAGGACTATCATTCAATTTACGAACAAGAGGATCGGCACGGAAATTCTTTTTACGAAGCTCTTCGGTTTCTCTTTCATAATAAATTTTCTACCTTTTTTTCATAACAAAACCTCCATTTATGCTTCTCATTTACACTACCATACGATTGGAAATCATTATTATTTCCTCATACATATAAAAAATACCCTTTCCCAGAATGCACCGAGAAGGGGTATTCAAACCTATTAATAATACGGTGAAATTAATATGTAAACTAACACACCTGTAAAGCTTACATACAACCAAATCGGCATCGTCCACCTTACAATTTTCCGGTGGCGCTCATGCTCTCTATTCCAAGCACGTGCAACACTTGTCAATGCAAGAGGCACGATAACTGCAGCTAACACAATATGTGTAATTAAAACAAAATAATAGACGTATTTCAAAATTCCATCCCCGCCATATGGTGTAGATGGCGAAACATAGTGGAACGTTACATATGTAACTAAAAATAACGTAGTCGTAACAAACGCCGCGTATATAAATTTTTTATGGACATCCACTTTTCTCTTTTTAATTGCAATAAGAGCTGCTACTAAAAACAGAAATGTGAACGTATTAAATATTGCATTCATTAAAGGCAGAATCGTTACATCGAACGCATCAAAATCTTCTACCCCCGGCAATCCCGACAGTACACCGATCGCGCCGATGAGTATGACCGATAATAGTATAATAGCTGGACGATAATTCCTCTTTTTAAAAGGCTTCCCTTGTTGCTCTCCGATAGATTGGCTCATGCACAAAATACATCCTTTCCAAATCTCTTCTACATCGTAGTTTAACATATTTTAACCGTACAAATGCCATGTTCACAGTGATGTCGAAAAGACTTTAAAAACTGAATTATTTATGCAAGCTTCTTTGGAGAAATGCTCGCGTCCGATCTATTTTCGGATTTTCAATTACTTCTGAAGGAGTACCAGCTTCTACAATTTTACCATCATCCATGAAAATCACTTTATTGGCGACCTCTTTGGCAAAACCCATTTCATGCGTAACGACAACCATCGTCATCTGTTCAGTCGCAAGATCCTTCATCACTTGCAGCACTTCACCAGTCAATTCAGGATCCAATGCCGAAGTAGGCTCGTCAAATAATAGAATATCTGGCTCCATCATTAACGCCCTTGCGATTGCGACTCGTTGTTTTTGACCTCCTGACAAACTTGCCGGGAACACATCCGCTTTCTCCGATAAACCGACTTTCTTCAATAGCTCTAAACTTTTTTCTCGTAACTGTTTTACAGGTATCTTTTTTGTTAACTTGGGAGATAGTTCAATATTCTCAACGACTGTGAGGTGTGGAAACAGATTGAAATGCTGAAACACCATTCCCATTTTAGATGTAATCTTTTTCAGTTCGGAAGGTTTGGAATAGACGCCATCTTGTACCATTGGATTACCATCGACAATAATGCTGCCCTCGTCAATCTCCTCCAAATGAATTAAACTTCTGAGCATCGTACTTTTACCCGAACCCGATGGACCGATAATCGCAATTACATCATTCCGCTCAATTTCAAATGTAATTTGTTTTAGCACTTCAATCGTGCCGAAGCTTTTTTTTACATTATTCACTTCCAAAATAGCCATCTTATCCACATCCTATCTGATCCATTAACTGAAGCGCATTCGTCTTTCCAATACTTTAAAAAACATTGTTAACAATAACGTAATGAATAAATAGATTACACCTGCCAACACAAAAGGCACGATTGTAAAATCTCTATTTACTGCAGTTTGTGCAAAATGTAATAGCTCTGGTACAGCAACTGCATATAGTAAGGCTGTATCTTTTACTAACGTAACGGATTCATTTGCTACCGCTGGAAGTGCGATCCTAAACATTTGAGGCATTACGACTCGAGTAGTTGTCTGAAAGCGATTCAAGCCAAGTACTTGAGCGGCCTCAAACTGTCCTTTATCAATCGCAAGCAAGCCGCCTCTGAAAATTTCCGCAAAATAGGCTGCATAATTCAATATAAATCCTAAAGATGCAGCTACAAACCGATCCAACACTAAATATTCACCGATAACAGGTATTAATGGTAATCCAAATACAAAAAACAATAATTGAAGCAACAAAGGAGTGCCACGCATTACGTAAATATATCCATTTGTCAACCATGCGAGCCACTTAATTGAGCTTGTAGAAGCAAGTGTTAACAGGAACCCTAAAGGAATTGAAACGATAATGGCAATCAAAAAAAGCAAAATCGTTGCTTGTGCACCCTCTAACATGGGTTTTAAAATGGAAAGTAAATAATCGATCGACATAATCGCTCGCCTCCTTATTCGTTATTTTAAAACTTTAGATTCGCCAAACCATTTTTGCGATATCTTCTCTGCTGTTCCATCATCATTTAATTGATTTAAAGCGTTTTGCAACTTGTCCAACAATGCTTCATTTCCTTTTTTTACACCAATTCCATACAACTCAGAGGATAACGATTCATCCAGTACTTTGAATTGCCCTTCCTCTTTTGCCATATAATAATCAATGACAACTTCATCAATGACAACTGCATCCACACGGCCAGCTTTTAAATCTGTTAAAGCCAAAACATTATCTGCATACTCTGTTATAGATTTAACTGTCTGTCTTACAGGACTTCCATTTAGCGCATCAGCTGCGGAGGACAAGGCTTGCAAAGCAACATCTTTATCGGATAAATCCTCTAAACGATCGATTGATGAATCCGCTTTTGTGACGATGACTTGCTCGTTTTCTAAATAAGGCTTCGTAAAAAGGACTTTTTCTTTTCGGTCATTTGTAATCGTATAGCCATTCCATATTAAATCAATACGTCCACTGCTTAGTTCTGTTTCTTTCGTCTTCCAATCAATTGGCTGAAATGTAACTTCCATTCCCATTGCTTCTCCTGCAGCCTTTGCATACTCAATATCAAACCCAGTCAATTCATTGTTTTCATCTCGGAAGCCCATTGGTGCAAACTTATCATCTACCCCGATTACGAGTTTAGCCTGATCGCCGTCTGCACTACCATTACTATTTCCGCATGCTGATAAAGTGATGAGCAAGGTTGAAGCTATGATTATATATGCCAACAATTTTTTCATAATATTATATCCCCTTCCGCTTCAATGCTTTAGTTCGTTAACGTGTTAACAATATAACATAAAATAGTTTTCTTTGAAACAGCCTATTAAAAATAGTACTATTCCCTATTTTCACTATAATCAAAGAGGTTTAACATTACCGAAAAACGGCTATTCTATTTGAAACATTCCCGATCGCAAGGGATGTGAAGGAGGAGAAGTAATGGACAACAAATACAATGATGGCCAAGCAGCCGAAGAAAAACGCCGGAAGAGTAAAATGGATAAAGATTTTGAAAATGATTATATTGCCAATGAAAAGATGTTGAAAGACCATAAGCATATCGAAAGAGAGATGGAATCACAAACACATGAACCAAACGGCGTAAATCCAAAATCTAAATTTGAAAAAGGCTTGAGCTTCCAAGAGGATGTCGAGCAATCAAAATTAGAGCGCATGGATCCAAGTGGTCCAGAGCCAAATAGCATTTATCCGCAAAAATAAACACTTTTGCTCTATTGACATCAAACAAACGCACTGAAATGAATCCCTCAGTGTGTTTTTATTTGACTTTAAGTTGCTAATGTAATTTCTTTATCGAATGAATGTCTTCGTCTATAGGTTGAATAAACAAAAAAGAGACACGAATTCCTATATGAATGGTGTCTCTCTGAATACAATCTATTTCATTTTCCTATTCAAGACTATCTGAATACAGCATATACGAATTGCGTCCGTTTTTTTTCGAATTGTATAACGCGCGGTCCGCAAATGTCAACAATTCATCAATTGTCGTGCCGTCTTGAGGATACATTGCTGCACCCACACTCGATGTTGTTGTAAAATGATGGCCTGCGATATTCCACTCACTTTGTAAGTTTTTCACAATTCGATCAGCAGTTGCTTTCACATCATCTTCGTCTATAATGTCTGGCAACAGTAAAAGGAATTCATCTCCTCCTTGTCTAGCCAATACGGCTTGATCAGAAAGGATTCCAGATACTCGAACCGCAAATTGTTTCAACAATTCATCGCCAGTGGCATGTCCTAAATGATCATTTACCCATTTAAACTTATCGATATCCAAATAAAGTAACGCGAATTTCAAATGATTCGTCTTTGAATCCAATAAAACTTGTTTTAGTTTCTCTTGGAATAAACGCCGATTTGGCAAACCTGTCAACTCATCATGAAAAGCCATCTGTTTCAGCTTTTCCCGCATTCTTTTTTTCTCTTCAATTACACGGGAAACATATAGTAAGAAACCTTTGCCATTTTCTTCATCGATAAAATAAGTGCCTTTCGCTTCAAGCCAAATCCATTCCAATGTTTTATGGCGATATCTAAATTCCATTTCATTTGTGCCTTTCGTTTGAAATAGCTCATTCATTTTACGCTCAATCATAGGTAGATCATCAGGATGTGCTTTTCCAAAAGCTCTATTTCCTTCATAATGCTCAGGCATGTACCCTAATATAGAGGAAGTGGAAGGCGATGCGTATTTAATATTCCTCTGATCATCGACGATCGTCAGCAAATCTGTCATATTTTCTGCGATTAAACGATACTTCTCTTCACTCCGTATTAGAGCTTCTTCAATTCGTTTTTTTTCTGTAATATCTTTAAATAGTACATGGACAGATAGGTTGTCTTCAAACTCTATACCGATAAATGTAATTTCTGCAGTAAACACCGAATGATCGGCGCGCACCATTTTTAGTTCAATTGTTTGGGCAGGTATATTTTCTTCATTAGCTAATTGTCTAATCATCCTTTTTATAATGCTATGTGATTCAGGATGGGATAGTTCCAATACATGCCGCCCTAAAACTTCAGACGGGTGGCTATAACCTAAAAGCTTTACTGCTGCTTGATTTATATACTTAATGATTCCGCCGCTTTGTACATAACTGGGCTCCGGTAAGGCGTTCAGCAATGATTTGTATTTGTTTTTACTTTTATTTAGAGCTCTTTCCCATTCTTTTCGTTCAGAAATATCGCGGGATATTGCAGAAAATGCAATCACCTTTCCATGCTCGTCGCGCAAAGGCGAAATCGATATATTGACAGGAATAAGCGTCCCATCTTTTTTAAGACAGTTCACTTCTTTTATACTTCCATTATTCGCTACTTGTTGACGTTCTTTATGCACTTGTTGAAGACGCTCTTCTGGAATCGTAGGCATTGGCTTCCCAATTATTTCTTCGGCTTTCCAACCGTACATTTCTTCAAATGCTTTATTCACTTGAATTACATTGCCGTTTAAATCGATAATATCCATCGCATCAGCAGATGTTTCGTAAATGGAACGCAAGTTCTCAGACATTTTTTGTAAATCAATTCTATTTTGAACAAGACTCGTTAAGTCTTTTACAATAAATAAAATGTTAACGAGCACATGGCACTGCCTGTCGTTTTTGAGACAATAATAAAACACCTTCTAAGCAGCCTTTAGTCGGTATTCAACCGGCGATTGGCTGTTTAGTTTCGCTTGAATTCGGATATTGTTAT
>NZ_JBBCZC010000059.1:0-16279 GCF_037144575.1 Sporosarcina sp. USHLN248 | reverse complement strand
TGCGCCTGGAACGGAAAGCGACGGTTGTCAGGGGTTCCCCATTTATTCTCCAACCAGAAAGGGACTATCACAGAAAATCAGTTTTCACTGACTTTCTGGACAGCCCCATTTTGTTAAATCGGCAATAAATAAAACAGCCCACCGTTTACAATATCGATTTTTATAATCGTTTCATATTGCTCTTCAATCGCCTTTTTCTCTCTTTCATAGCATTCGGGTTTCTCGTCTACTTCATTATAGAAGTAATCCAACACATTCAGATCTCTCCGAAGTCTTTTTTTCGCTTCTTCTACCCATGTATGATCATCTTGTTGAATAAGATTGTCTACTACAAGATCCAAACGTTCGATTGCGCGCGTCGGTTTGATCGTATAGGGCAAGTGGAATGTGTTGGGCGATATCGAAGTACCCAATTCCCTTTGTTGAATTGTTTCTTGAAAACCGTCTATAACTTGCCCGTTCATTAAATTAATTCCTAATGAATAGAGCTTTTCTTTCGTACAATCACAGCTATACGTTATTTTATAGTTCACGCCTAACCATGGCGTCAAAATCGTTTTCACTTCTGATTGTGCATTTACTGTTTCATACATTTGGACGAATGAGCCTTGTTCCTTCGTTGCCTGGAAAATCTGATTGAGCCTCGGTGATCCGAAGTGCAAAACTTCTCCGTCTACTGCTCCAACTAACCTGTTTTTATTCGTAATAAGCGTCAACTTTGCAGGATTCGGCTCTCCGTTAATACTTTCCAAGTACTTCCAATAAAATAGGCGGTTCATAATCCTTTTATCCATATCAATCGTCAGTTGAACCTGTAAAAGATGATCGTTTTCATATAAAATGGGACAATTGTTTTCTTTGAAAAACTGACGCACATACGTATGGATTTGATGGGGGTACATGTTCTCTCTCCTTATATGGACAATTTAAATCCGGATAATATGTCATCCAATTCGCCGACAACTTTTTCAAAGACACCTATTTTTGTATTCAGCAAGTTCAAAATTTGTTCCTCAATTGTATGTTGTATTGCCAAATTATAAATATGGACATCATGCTCTTGCCCTAAACGGTGGACACGCCCAATTCGTTGCTCCAACTTCATTGGATTCCACGGCAAATCATAGTTAATGACATGATGGCAAAATTGGAGGTTGATCCCTTCGCTTCCCGACTCAGTCGCAATTAGCACTTGTGCTTTTTCTTTGAATAGCAACTTCATCCATTCCTTCTTGTTTTTGCTGAACTTCCCGTTAAATAAAACGCTCGTAATTCCTTTTGAATATAAATAAGATTGCAAGTACTCTTGGCTTGCCCGATATTCCGTAAAAATGATCACTTTGTCATTTGCTTTTGCAATAATTTCATACGCTTTCTCTGCTTTCGAATTCACTTCAAGCGCATTCAATTTTCCTAACAGTTCATCGATATAGGCAACCTCTTCTGATGCACTGCATTTTTCGCGCATTTTCAGAAGTGTAACAAGAGTGGCCTCCTTGCTGCTGCAAATTTCTCTCTGTAATGTAATGGTAGAAAATGCATCCGAAAATTGCGGAGAAACATTTTTTAATTCGGAGAGCATATGATAAACTTCTTTTTCCTGGTCACTAAATTCAATCGGAATGTTTTGTATGCGTCGGCTCGTCCATTCGTTTAACGTATCTTGCCTTGAGTTTCTTACCATCACTTGATTAATAAGCTCCTTTAAAAATTCATCCTCTTCTACATTGTGCTTACTCGCAGAAAAGGCGACTTGAAATGTTTCGAAATTTCCTAAGTGGCCTGGCTTCAGTAGTGAAATCAAATGAAACAGCTCGAATACGTCGTTTTGAATTGGCGTCGCTGTTAAAAGCAAGCAAAACTTTTTCTTTAAGCTTTGCACGAACTCATAGTTTTTCGTTTTATGGTTCTTTAATTTATGAGCCTCATCAATTATGATGAGATCATAATCTTGACTATAAATGTTTTCCTTATGTGGACTTCTCTTGGCCATATCCAAGCTCGCGACGACGATGTTGCAAGCATTCAAGTCGTATTTTTTACTATATTGCATCGCTGGAATATGGAATTTTTGATTTAGTTCTTCAAGCCATTGATTCATAAGGGATGCGGGGACTAAAATAAGCGCTTTTTTTACGAGGCCTCTTATGAGGTATTCTTTCAAGATCAAACCTGCTTCAATCGTTTTACCGAGCCCGACTTCATCGGCAAGTATCGCTTTTCCATTCATCCTCTCGATAACAGTTTCAGCCGCTTCCAACTGGTGTGCATATGGCTTAAGTTCAGGTAAATATTTTGGAGATTGAAGTCCATAAAAGTCTTCAATCAGTTTTGCCTTTTCCACTTCATAGCACATTTTATATAACGTCCAACTATCCCATGGTTGTCGATTTTCCAGCCTATCGACAAAACCTTCTTTCCATTCGGATGATCGTTGAATTTGCATATGCATCCCCTCATACAACATTTTCTTACTTGTTAGATTGTCCAAAAACGACAAACCTATGTGCGATTAGGTTCGCGTGCATTTGCCATGAAATGATTGGAACTTCCATTTTTGTAACCGTAAATAATGGGATATGCTGAAAAATCACTGGTTGCTCTTTAGTCACATTGTATGCCTACACCTGAAAGCTTTAAAGATTTTTTCTAATTACCAAGGATAAATGGTATCATTTATAATTTTCGATAAACCGTTAGAAATGGTGAGGAATGAAATTTATATATAGTGTTTATATGAGAATTAACGATTATTGGCGGTTGGCGCACATACAGAAAGATGAATGAAGAGGAACGACGAGTACTTAAAAACGAGATAAGAAATCCTGTATTCTTTTAGGCATGCTCCCTATTTTTTGTCGGTTTGCTTTATTTCTAACAGGCACCGCACAATTAAAAATCTTAAAAGATATAGGAATTGGTTTCATATTTTCCGGTTGGTTTATGATTTGGATCATTAGTTTAGTGAAAAGAGAAGAAAGTACAGCTAAAAGTATTGTTATGATTATAATGGGAGTGGTCGTATTGCTTGCTCCTCTTTATTTCCTGTAGCACATTTCCAAAGTTTTGCTAAACTTTCATGTTCATTTAAACATGCTAAAAGTAAACCTCATTTAAATAAGTTATTTTAAGTTATTTTTCACCAATCAAAAAATGATAGGCTCCGATGAGAACCTATCATTTTACAGTTTTAAATCATGCTTTTTACAACTTTAGACATTGTCGCGCCATCTGCTTTTCCTGCGAGCAATGGCTTTGCAATTTTCATGGCGTCTCCCATGTTCATTCCTTTTACAACGCCTGCTTCTGAAAGTATTTTTTCAATTTCCTCTTCGCCCAATTGCTCGGGTAAAAACGATTTGAGAAGAGATAACTTTGCTTCTTCCTGTTCAATCAAATCTTCGCGTCCCGCTTGCTTCGCACTATCAAGGGACTGATTTGTCTGTTTGATTTCCCGGTTGACTACCGCAACTTCTTCTTCCACTGTCAATGCCGAGCCTTTTTCTTTCTCGGCGCGATCAAGTCCTGCTTTTAAAAGAGTTAACACCCCTTTAGAAAGCACATCTTTTTCTCTCATAGCTGTTTTCAATTGTTCAAAAACCTCTGTCTTTAACATCAAATTCCCTCGCTTCCCTTTTCTATAAGAGCGTACCTAAAATCCTTTTGTGTAAAAATTATAGGGGAGGCACGCGTGAAAATCAATCTTTGAATCTGATTGGGCTACTGTAGATCACGCTGTTTAGTGAACCAATGATGCCCTCAACGTTGTAATGCCGTTTTCCAAATAGCCTTTTAAACAAGTGAGCATGTATACCCACCCTTCTTTTTGTCCCATCATTTTATTGATAACGTCAGGGTCATCAGAGCTCAGTCCCGTTTCTGTCACTTCGATCATTGTGCTATCTTCATTAGTTGCATGAAACATAATGGACACTTGCGTTTCTCCCCATGAGAAAATGAGTTCCTTGTCTTGTTCAACATGCAGCACATTCATCTCTCCTTCTGCATTATATTCCTCATATTTTAATGTAACGTTCTTTCCTTCCTCAAGTCTTCCTGTACTTTCAGAAAACCAATAGCCGCCAATTTGTTCAGGACTCACAATGGCTTCAAACACTTCCGCCACCGGCTTATTGATTTTCATCTTCGTTTTAATTCGCGTATCCATAAATGTCTCACTGCTTTCTTAGTTTATTTTTTCACAATTGGTTCCGTATAGGACAAAATTGAGATGATATGACTGTGTCATACCAACGCATATAATGTTGGCTCTTGTTCGTGAAATGCAGAAATTGCCCAACTGTTTTCCACATACTCCATTAACTTTCATAAATTCAAAAGGCGTCTCCTCTGAACTGTTCCCTCTCATTCCATAGCGTATTATATAGTTCGGAAAATCAATTTGGTAGGAAACGACATCTGCTTTCTGATGTTCTGAAATAAGTAACTGTCATGCTTCCCTTGCTTTATTCACAATAAACCTCAAGTTGATTTTTTTATTTTTTAGTACCTTAATTGTTCAAATGAAATCACGTAACCTTTTTCATTTACTATATCATCAAACGCCAAAGTCGATCCCCCAGTTTCCTTTTCCACTAGAACTCCTCTATTTTCGTAAAGTTTATGTGCAATTCCATAAGTGTTTTGCTTTTTGCGGGCATGTATGCGTGATCACTGGCTTTAAGCGCAGAAATGATAAGATTATGGGTTTTGTATGGATTCATGCGTCTTTCAAGTGAGTTTTCATGCATGGATTGGGAGCTGGTGTTTACAACTTTTTATTGTATTGAATTTTTCATTTAGTAAGATATTATTGAATATAGGTGGCTACTATGAAAGGAACGAATAATTATGGAGATTGCTATTCAGCCTGCAGTGCAGCAAATAATGAAATGGGTTGATACATATATACCTGAAAGAGACTTATTTTTCTTAGCCGAAAACGACTTACCTTTTTATCAGGATTATTTGTCCGGCATATTACTATTTCCAAGTAAAGAGTTTTTCAACCATTCTTCCTATAGCAATATTGAAATGGTGAACAGCTATATGTATTGGACGATTTCAAAGGATGCACAATTCGTTATAGTTGCTCCTCCTTCTTGGATTGAGTCATTACCCAGCGTTAAAAAAGAGATGCTCTTTAAGCGGCAACATGAATTAGGCAGAGGATTACTCGGCTCGTTGTCTATGGTTAGCGATAAAAACAGCATTCCGCAGGACTATATAGTAGAAGTGAATGATGAGCAGATTGTCGCCCTTCAAAAAGCAATGTGGACAAATTTGCCGTATTCAACAAAAGAAGAAATCGTCTGCAAAACTGCAAGGGAATATGATGAATGGACAGCGGAACAGGCCCCCGCCAATTTACCATCGCATCTAGTAGCGTACGCTAATTCATTTGCCACCCTTCATGGGGCAAATTGTCTTGCTGCTGTTCTTTATGCAATTAGTTCCGAACCGGCGCGAGATGAGTGGATCATTAAAGAATGGGTGCATGACCAAACTTTCGCTCTTACATTACAACAAGCAGACTATAATATGACAGATGGCCCATTCCAAGAAACAGACGTCATCGTATGGATAGACGAGCAAGATATAATTCAGCACGCAGCCTATTGCATTGACGGGAAACATTTCTTCAATAAAAATGGCCAAACATGTTTCAATCCTTGGAAAATTGTTGATTGGGCAAACCTATCGAATGAATGGAACCGTTTTACCCATCGTATATATCGGAAAGAGCAAAAGACATCAGTGAAGTATCAACATTATAGCGTTTCGGGAAACAATATTTGATTGACATAAAAACAGCCAAGCTGCAAGTTTACATGCAGTTTGGCTGCTCGTATTTTGAACGACGAAGTTAGTAGGATAGGAGTTTGTCGATTGCAGACGTGACTCTTTGCGCATTCGGCAACCAATCATCTTCAACCGATCCAACCGGATATGGGGTCCCATATCCAGTCACTCTCATAATCGGAGCTGCGAGAGAAAACAGCCCTTTTTCACTTACAAGGGCGGCGATTTCCGCTCCAATTCCATTCGTCTTCACAGCTTCATGCACAATGAGCAGTCGCTCGGTTTTTTCAACGGATTGCAAAATCGTGTCAATGTCCAATGGAGCCACGGTTCTAAGATCAATTAATTCGAGAGAAATCCCTTTTGCTTTATAGAGTTCGGAAACCTTTTTCAACAAAAGAACAGGTGGGCCCCAAGAAACTACCGTAGCATGTGTTCCTTCCTGAATAACTTTCGCTTTGCCGATTGGGATTTCATAACTTTCACTCGGCACTTCTTCTTTGAACGCCCGATATAGTTTCATTGGCTCCAAAAACAATACAGGGTCATTGTCTCTCATAGCTGCTGTAAGTAACCCTTTCGCATCGTACGGAGTCGAAGGCATAATGATTTTAAGGCCAGGTGTATGCGAAAAAAGCGCTTCTAAACTGTCGGAATGCAACTCAGGTGTCCGAACTCCACCGCCATACGGACTCCGGATGACCATTGGCACATTGAATCGACCAGCTGACTTAAAGCGCATCCTTGCTGCTTGGCTCGCGACTTGATCCATCGCTTCATAAATGAAACCTAAAAACTGAATTTCCGCAACCGGACGAAAGCCATTGATGCCCATACCGATCGATGCCCCGATGATGGCCGATTCTGCTAATGGAGTATCGAATACCCTCTCCTTTCCAAAACGATCCGCTAATCCGTCTGTGACACGAAAGACACCACCGTTTTTCCCGATATCCTCCCCTAACAACACGATGCGTTCGTCTCGCTCCATTTCATATGCTAACGCTTCCTGTATCGCTTGAATCATCGTCAATTCAGCCAATCTGTACACCTCCTGTCTTTTGCCGATAGAAGTTTGCTGCTTCTTCTTTCTGTTCCTTCAGTTGCTCATCAGGCGTTTCATAAACATGATCAAAAATCTCACTGATGTTTGGATAACTTTCGTTTTCAACTGCAGTGATTGCTTCATTCAGGCGTTCATGAAACGCCTTCTCCGTTTCATTTTCCCTCTCATCACTCCACAGTTTTTTATTTTCAAGAAATCGTTTCATCCTTACAAGCGGATCCTTTTTGCGCCATACTTCCCTTTCTCCATCCTCCCTGTATTTTGAAGGATCGTCAGAAGTTGTATGCGGCCCTAAACGATAGGTCACCGCTTCGATTAACGTTGGGCCTTCTCCATTTCTCGCCCGTTCCACTGCCTCTTTTGTCGCTTCATAAACCGCAATGATATCATTTCCGTCTACCTGAATTCCTTTTACACCATATGCAATTGCTTTTTGAGCGATTGTTTTACTTGCCATCTGTTGCTTCAGCGGAACACTTATCGCGTATTGATTGTTTTGACAGAAAAAAATTGTCGGCGTTTTATATACTGCAGCAAAGTTAAGTGCTTCATGGAAATCTCCTTCAGAAGTAGCGCCATCTCCAAAATAGCTTATCGCAACATCTGTTTCCCCTCTCAGCTTCGTTGCCATTGACAGTCCTACCGCATGCAATGTTTGGGCAGCTATAATAATTTGCACTGGCAGTATCCTGACATCTTCAGGTGTTTTCCCTCCTTCCAAATGACCGGTTACATAATGCAAAATCTGTTCGATTGGCATGCCGTGAACAAAGCATGCCGCAAGATCACGGTAGCTTGGACAGATCCAATCAGATCGTTCCAAAGCAAGGGCGCTCCCAATTTGAGCTGCTTCTTGCCCACTGAATGGTGCATATGTGCCAATTCTTCCTTGACGTTGCATTTTTAGAAGCTTCTCATCTAATATCCTAACCTCTTTCATCTGACGATACATTTCTACCAATAAGTCATCAGCAATCCCGCAATCTTTCTCATCCAATAAATTACCTGCCTCATCTAACCTTCGAACCATTTGAAACGTCAACTGGTTTTCATCAAACATATTACCCCTCCTATCGCGCTTTCAAAAAGTAGAGTTCCGGATGATCGATATAAGACGATAGATCCCTCATAAATTTACCTGCGGGCTCCCCATCAATTATTCTATGGTCAAACGACAAACTGATTCCCATTACATGACCGATTCCCAACTCACGATTCGGCAAAATAACTGGTTTCTCTTTTATGGAATGAACACCTAAGATTGCTACCTGCGGATGATTAATAATTGGTGTCGCATAAAAACCGCCATTAGCCCCTGTATTGGAAATCGTGAAAGTTCCGCCACGCAATTCTTCCAATGCCAATTTCCCTGCAATCGCTTTTTCTTGAAGATTTTGAAGCGCTTGAGCAATTTCTTCGATTGATTTCCTATCTACTTGGTGGATGACAGGTACAACAAGCCCTTGCGGAGTCGCCATAGCAATGCCGATGTTATACTCCTCATTAAAAACAATTTCCTCTTTATCCTCATCAATCATCGCGTTGAAAATCGGATTGTTTTTAAGAACCTCTGACAGCAATTTGACGATGATTGGCAAAAAAGTAATTTTGCAATTTGAAGATTGATTCAATGAATCCTTCAATGCGATAAGACGCTCTACATTTATCTCATCCATGCCAGTAGCGTGAGGGATTGTAAAAGCAGACTTGACCATGTTTTTATAAATTTGTTTACGCAAACCGCGGATTGGAATACGTTTAATGGCTTGATGATCAGCAGTTTCTTTTATTGCTACAGTGCCTTTAGTACCAGCAACCCTATTTTTCTCCTTCATTGAGTCGGCATATTGTAAAACAGCCTCTTTTGTAATTCTTTCTCCGCCTATTGCTTTATGGATATCTTGTAAATTTAGTCCCATATCACGTGCCATCTTACGAATGCTTGGCGCCGCCTTAACTCTCGGTCCAGTAGAAGATAGCTCACGATTTACTCGCTGTCCTTCTCGTTCTACTTGCGTTTGATTGTTAGGCGAACTTTTTTCATTTTCTAAAGCGATTTCTACGATTGTCTCACCGACAAAGATCGTATCGCCTTCTTGTCCATTTCTGCTTGTAATCCTTCCTTCTTTCGGCGACGTAATTTCAACGGCTGCCTTGTCAGTCTGGACCTCTACAATCGGTTCGTCCATTTTCACCTGATCACCTTCAGAGACAAACCATTTTATGATTTCCGCTTCATGCAGCCCCTCTCCGATATCCGCAAATTTTAGCTGAAAACTCATAAATAGGATTCCTCCTTCGACAAACTCTCCACTAATGTCTTAGCTGCCTTGCGGGCAGGAATATTCTCTTTTGCTACAGCTGTTAAAACCGTGTCGATTGTAATTGTCAAACGACCTCCTAAAAAGGTGAAGATCTCCTCTGCTTTGCCATCCACATTCCCATCTAAAACAGCGACAAATAAACCTGCCCCTCCACTATTCGCAATAAAATCAGGAATGACCGGCACACCTTTTTCGAAAAGGATCGCTTCTGCCTCTTCCGTTACAGGCAAGTTTGCACCTTCAACAATTAAGTTTGCTTTTACGAAGCGAACATTCTGTGCATTGATCACATCCGCAATTGCAGCTGGAATTAATACATCTACGTCCAATTCAAGCCATTTTTCGCCGGATAACTGTTCATAACGTTCAGGCAGGCCATTTCGATTAATATTCCCTCGATGGTCTTTCAGAGACAAAAGCAAGTCGATGTCCAAACCTTCTTTGTAATAAATCGTTCCGTCAATATCTGCAACGGCAACAATTTTGAAACCTTTCTGATATAGAAACTTCGCGGCACTTGCACCAACACTGCCAAACCCTTGGATCGACACTTTTGCTTGAGCAGGTTCCGTTCCGATCTTTTTCAAAGCTTGTTCCGTTACTACAGCTACTCCATAGCCTGTTACAAGCTCAGTTAAAGCTTGTCCCTCATATATAGCAGTCATCGCTTCTTGCAAATTTCTCATCAATAATTGCTTGTTATTTTGTTTACTAATGAATGCTTGAACAGAAGATTGAATCCCTAACTCATTCAACAGTCTTACAATGTCTTCCTCACGCGTCCCCAAATCCTCACTCGTCAGCCAGTATTCTTTAATGTATGGTGCATGAGCTTCGAGATACCTTTTTAAAACACCTTCGCTTTCTTCATCGTTGGAAGGAAAATCAATCCCTCCCTTTGCTCCGCCGACAGCCATTCCTAAGCCTGCCATTTTTATAGTCATTGTTTCAGCTAAACGGACAACTTCCTCCTTTGTCACACCTTGTCTCATCCGTATTCCGCCTGCGCAAAATCCGCCCTTCAATTCATCAATTACCATATATCCTTTTGCACCGGTTTTCTGATCAACCCATTCAGTTACTAAATAAGATTGCTTCAACTTTCCCGTCCCCTTTCTATTAATCTATGCTTTTATTTAATGAATCTGTCAGGATGTCAACTTTAACGATTTTGCTATAAATCACTCCAATGATTGCAAGTGCCAATGCCATAGCCCCGACAATGGGAGCATCCATAACTGCCAAAAAAGTGAACAACAAACTGCTTACAATCCCTAAAAAACTGCAAGCAATTAGGATCGGTTTAGGGATTCTAAGAGCTGCCTTCTCATACAAATCGGGCATTTTTTTAAAAATATTCAGTGCACTCATCCCCATTACGATTCCACTTAATAAAAGACCAGCTACAGTCATCGTTGCAAATACCGTCTCACTGATTCCTGAAACAATTAAAACAATTGTGATGCCATTTACAATTAGCAGTGACAAATAAGGCGTTCCGAAGGATTTATGTTTCCTTGCAAAATACTTGGACACAACCCCCTCTTTTGCCATAACGACAAATTCGTGTGGGATGATTAGCATAATGGCATTCAGCGTTGTAAAAATCGCCAATAACCCACCGATTGCAATGAATGTAACAACCCACCCCGGCAAAAAGAGACTGGCAGCCATCGGAAGTGAAGTAGTAAAACTTATAAAATCCTCGATACTAACTACTGATGTAGAAATATACGAAACACCCATATAGATTAAAGTAACGATGACTAGACTGATTAAAATGGCTCTTGGTGTATTTTTCTGCGGATTTTTTATTTCTCCACCGATTTCCGTTATAAGCCCATATCCAGCATAAGAATAAAATGCGAGGACAGCTGCCATCATCAATCCGCTTACACCATTTCTCAAAAAAGGGCCATTATCGATTGGGATGAATTCTGCACTGTGCTGATAGAAGAAACCGAAGACGATGTATATTAATAAAGCGATGAGCATCCAAGCAACCATGACGATTTGTATCTTATTCGCAAATTTCATACCATAGAGATTGACTAAAACAAATATTAAGACAATTGAAATTGCAATAATTACTTGAGATCCGCCCGCTATGAAAAATGATAAGTAGTTGACAAACCCTAATGCGAGCATGCCAATTGCTCCTACTCCTGCCATAATCATAAAGAAGGCTGTTATAATGCCCATCGTAGGATTCAATAGACGGCTAGCATATACATAACTCCCTCCTGTACTCGGAAACATGGAGCCTAACTGCATGTAGTAAGCGCTTCCAAAAAGAGCCGGAATCGCCCCAAGCAAGAAAGATAGTGTTAAGGATGGTCCTGTTTGGTCTGCCAAAGGCCCGAGTAAAATAAAGATAGCTGCACCGACCATTGTTCCGATAAGAGTAGAAATCGCACCAATCAATCCAATTTTTGCTTGCATTCATATCCCCCTCGCTCAATTTATCAAACTATTAACTATATGACCAAATGTCATATAGTTTTTAAATTATCTGTATGTTAATATAAATGTGACAACGTGTCAATATCTTTTTTGAGGTGTAACAATGAAAAAAACCGATGGCAGATTACAAAGAACTTTAAAAACGAGGGAAAAGTTATTGAAAGCAGCAAGTAAAGTTTTCCTAAAAAAGGGATACCATAATTCCACCATCAAGGAAATTAATCAAGAAGCCAATGTTGGGCATGGTACTTTTTATATTCACTTTCCGAAAGGCAAAGATGAAATATTATCGGAATTAATGAAAAATGTAATGGATGAGCTTTACAAGGTTGCTGATATTGAATTCGATCCAAAAACGAAAGAGGATGCTTTCCATGTTATTAGAGAGCAAGTATTTCACTTTATTTCCTTAGCTGAGGTACATAGAAGTATATTAATGGTCGTTTACGAAGCAATCGGGGTATCACAGCTTCTAAGCGATAAGTGGGAAGAAATATTACTAAAATTTGCTGAAAGAATTGTCAAAGATAATCAGTACTCGCAAGGGCATGGCCTTGCAAAAAAAGATTTGAATACTGGCGTTTCTTCAAGGGTTTTGTTATTTACATGTGAAAGATTCGTCTGGGAAATTGTAAGGGAAAAGAACAAAATTCCTATTCCAGAAATTGCCGATAACATAACAAAAATATATATGTTCGGGTTGTATGAAAACTAATTTTTTTCCTAATACTCGTCCATGGCGAAAAAGTAGTTGTTCTGACAGACAAACTTTTTCGCCATTTGTTATTATTCATATAGATCAGTCTACACGATCTGTATGTGCATTAAATCGTGCATTGCTTTCGTAAAAACTGAAGAAGGAGTTTGTTGAAAAAGACTGGGTTATCTTGATTTGCACAATGTCCTGCATCGGGTATCCAATGGAACTCACATTGTGTTTCTCGTGATGCCCACCTTCGAGCAATTTTTTTAATATTTCCGGTCTTATCAAGCTCTCCACAGACGAGCAACATCGGTTTATTAATGAAATAATCCTTTTCTGCATGAAGACATTTTGTCGTTGCAAGGAAGATTGTCGTGAAGTCATTTTTTCCTATTCGATAGAAAGTGGATTTTAAATACTGCTGAACATCTTTTTTCACTGAGCTAGCGTTTGCGCTTAGTGGCAACAGCCATTTCCCCGGACACGATTTCATAATGAAAGGAG
The DNA here is from genome assembly GCF_037144575.1 of Sporosarcina sp. USHLN248. Lineage (NCBI taxonomy): Bacteria > Bacillati > Bacillota > Bacilli > Caryophanales > Caryophanaceae > Sporosarcina > Sporosarcina sp. USHLN248. The sequence goes on along the minus strand of NZ_JBBCZC010000059.1, from coordinate 3,417 downwards.
CCATCCAAATAGCTGTTTTTTCTGCAATCGACAATTCCATCGTATTGCATGTACAATCAATTAGCACTAGATTATCCACCATTTCCGGATAATGAAATGCCATCTCCTGAGCCAAGTTCCCTCCCATCGATTGTCCAATGAAAGTCGCTTTCTGAATCCTTTCTTGTGACATGATTGCCTTCAAATCTTCCATAAGCATTTTCAAACTAAATTCTTCACCTATTGGCCTTGATAATCCATGGCCTCTCGCATCCCACAGCAAAACGTTAAATGATTCGTCCATCTCCTCAATTTGATCATTGAACATATTATGATCTGCCCCCGCCCCGTGTAAAAAAATGAGCCATGGGCGATCCTTAGCATATGTAATCCAATAATGAATTGCACAGCCATCTTTTGTAAGCACTTTATTTAAAAAATTCAAAACGATCCCACCCCTTTACTTTCAGTATGCATTGAGCCCTCTCATAAATCAAAGACAGATATAAAACAATAAAAACCCGCCTCCTGACAATTATTTATCAGGAAGGCAGGTTCATAGTACAATCATTCAATTACTTTCTTAGCAGCTCAACTTTCCTAGCCCTTCTACAGCAAATTGTCCATTTTCAGTTTCCATTGAAAAGCTGTCCGTACTGTATTCATTACCAAGATCATCAATGATTTTCATTGTCTACGAATGGTGTTTCATTCTCAAAACGTTGATTTACTGAAAACTGCAAGTTGAAAGAAGTCGGGTTCGCCTTAGCCGATAAAACTTTGAGTCGAGTGCTCTGCCTCCAAATGGAAGAATACACAACCATTCTATTGCTCTTGTCAGTTTTAAGCATACAAGTTGTAGTGCATAATCTGAATAGCGCCTTGCACAGGCACAAAAAACCATCTCTTAACCATTAATGCCAAGGGATGGTTCGTGCATTTAACTTCACTTTTGTTCCCACGAATAGCAAACAAATTTCAGCTGTTGGCCATTCATTTCAATTACTTCATCGGAGTCGATTTGCTCAAAACCGTTTTTCTCTAAAACTTTTTGTGATGCTCTATTATTCTGCGTTGTTTTTGCAAAGATCTGCTTTATATTATATTTTTCCACTTCTTCTATTAGGCTTTTTAACGCCTTAGTAGCAATGCCCTTTTTAGTATAGGATTGTCCAATCCGGTATCCAAGATGTCCTGTCTTTTCTTCTTCATCAATATCGATTAAATTCATTCTCCCAACGATTGAACCATTTTCGTCTTTAATTAAATAGAATAAAGAACTGCCTTGAGCTTGTTCATCAAGCAAATCTTGATGCCTTTTTCTAAAAATATCTGGCCGATAATAATCATCTCCACGGCTCGGCACCATTTCCTCAAAGAAAGCTCTATTTTCAAGTTCAAATTTATACAATTCCTCCGCGTCCGTAACATGAAGTTTCTCGATCGATAAATCCATTTTATCACCCATTCATTTTATTATACGATCCAATATCTTTGTATTCGATATGGTAAAGATAAAAACCTTCTTAGAAAAAGGAACGAGCAACTATGACGATCATCGCAAAGGTTATCCGTAATTTAGAAATGCGATATTATCGGGTTAAAACATGCAATGGTAAGGGTAGGATAAGGATATAATCCTAAATCCCATCGGGTAGGAAATTTACTATTCAGGAGGTTCAAAATGAAGGACAATCACAAAGAGACGTCGCAAAAAATGTCAGACATGGAAAACGAAATGACATTGACGAATCGGCAAGGACATCCGATTACGAACAACCAAGATTTAAGAACTGTTGGCAATAGAGGGCCTGCTACGTTAGAGAACTATGACTTCATCGAAAAAATTAGCCATTTCGATCGGGAGCGTGTGCCGGAACGTGTCGTCCATGCACGAGGAGCGGGGGCACATGGCTATTTTGAAGCTTACGGTACAGCTGGGGACGAGCCTGTGTCCAAGTATACGCGAGCAAAGCTATTTCAGGAAAAAGGGAAGAGAACACCTGTATTCGTCCGCTTTTCTTCGGTTATTCACGGAGGTCACTCTCCGGAAACGCTTCGTGATCCGCGCGGCTTTGCCGTGAAATTTTATACAGAAGACGGCAACTGGGATTTAGTCGGCAACAATATTAAAATCTTTTTCATTCGTGATGCGATTAAGTTCCCTGATATGATTCATGCCTTTAAACCGGATCCAATTACGAATATACAAGACAGTGAACGCTTCTTTGATTTCTGTGCAAGCTCTCCTGAGTCTTTCCATATGGTGACGTTCATTTATTCACCGTGGGGAATTCCTGCAAACTACCGGCAAATGCAAGGATCCGGGGTAAACACGTATAAATGGGTGAATAGCGAAGGGGAAGCCGTTTTAGTGAAATACCATTGGGAACCGCTGCAAGGAATTAAAAACTTAACACAAAAAGAGGCAGAAGAAATTCAAGCGAAAAACTTCAACCATGCCACTCAAGATTTATATGATGCAATCGAACGTGGAGATTATCCGGAATGGGAATTATACGTCCAAATTATGAGCGACGGCGAACATCCAGAGTTGGATTTTGATCCGCTTGATGACACAAAACTTTGGCCGAACGACCAATTTCCATGGAAAAAAGTCGGTAAATTAGTATTGAATAAAAACCCTGAAGATTATTTCACTGAAGTCGAGCAAGCTGCTTTCGGAACAGGCGTTTTAGTCGACGGGCTTGATTTCTCTGATGATAAAATGCTGCAAGGACGGACGTTCTCTTACTCAGATACCCAACGGCACAGGGTTGGCGCCAACTATCTGCAATTACCGATCAATGCACCGAAAAAACGAGTCGCTACAAACCAGAGTGGAGGCAACATGCAATACAAAGTCGACAGGGCTCCCGGACAAAATCCACATATCAATTATGAACCATCCATTTTAGGTGGTCTGGAAGAAGCAGAGCAGCCCGGAAAAGAGCATACACCACATGTAGAAGGCAAATTAGTTCGCCAATCGATCGATCGCAATGACAATACGAAGCAAGCAGGAGAAACATACCGTGCATTTGAAGACTGGGAAAGAGATGAGTTGATCTCAAACCTAGTCAATGACTTATCGAAATGCGATCCGCGTATCCAGGAAAAAATGATTGCACTTGCGGAGCAAGCCGATGACGAGTACGGCCGCCGCTTGCGTGAAGGACTGGAAAACGCAAAAACGGAACAATCAAATTTAGGTGAAGGAGCTCCGCTTGGCAATATAGACGGTGAAAAAGCGCCAAAAACTGCCGAACAAAAAGGGCATGAAGCCGATCCTTATTAATACAAAAAGGTACCGCATCATTGCGGTACCTCAGACTGTAGACAAAAGGGTTGGAAATCGAATTGATTTCCAACCCTTTTGTCAATTATGAAGTTATTTTAACGGAAAAAGGCCTTTTTATCTCGTAATATTAGCTTCTA
>NZ_JBBCZC010000058.1:0-17607 GCF_037144575.1 Sporosarcina sp. USHLN248 | reverse complement strand
CGTGCGCCTGGAACGGAAAGCGACGGTTGTCAGGGGTTCCCCATTTATTCTCCAACCAGAAAGGGACTATCACAGAAAATCAGTTTTCACTGACTTTCTGGACAGCCCCATCTTTTTCGTTCATCGTTTCATTGCCGCTTCTCCTCTTCTACAACAGTATACCGATCAAATTTCAATACTCACTCCTTTCCATATAACAAATAAATACAGAAATCAGATTCTTTTTTCATAGAAATTACTTAGTCTTTTCTTTACGGTTTCTTTGCTCTCTAACTTTTTTATCAAACTGAAACTCTCAGTCCATACCATTTGAATCGAATACCATTGAAGTAGGTAATCTTTCTTGTTCAACAATTCTAAATAGTATATGATTTATTCGTAAGCACTTACTAAACTATTAAAGGAGGATGTAGAATGTTAAAAAGAAAGTTTGTAATTCCAATCGTGTTCGCAACCGTTGTAAGTGTTCCTGCCTTATCTTTTGCTGCAACAAATGGGGATGTTGCACCTCCTGCTGCGGGACAAATGAACTCTTCTCATACTCCTTATTTCAACCAATTTTACGAGCAGTCTGACAAGGTTCTTGAAATCTATAAAGAGCCGGAGCTCAATCTCATTACACCAGGTTTGAAAAATGGCAAGTGGATGACAACGAATGCCGATATGATGACCTACTTACAGGATATCGAGAAAAACAGCTCGTTTGTCACAATGAAAATCATTGGCCAATCAACAGAAGGAAATGATCTGCCATTGCTTGTATTTACAACGAGCGAAAGTGAAGAAGCTGAAGATTTTGCGAAAAAGCCTACTGTTTGGCTGCAAGGACATGTACATGGAAATGAACCTGCTGGCGGAGAATCTCTTCTTGTACTTGCCGATGAATTGGCAAATGGCGACCTTGGAAAAGAAGTGTTACAAAAGGTCAATATCGTAATTGTACCGCGAATCAATCCTGATGGAGCACATTATTTCCAAAGGCAAAACGCTTTGCGCTTAGATGCAAACCGCGATCATATAAAATTGGATTCTCCTGAAATTCGTGCACTACACAAAGCGATGAACGAATACAAGCCGGAAATTATTGTGGATGCACATGAATATGGCGTCGGCGATTTGACATACAAGGAAATCGGCGATGAAGGCTCCTTGAAATATCATGACATATTGCTTCTATCAGGGAAAAACTTAAATATCCCTAATGAAATCCGTAAGCAATCCGATGAACTGTTTAGTAAAAATGCATTCGATGCTTTGCAAGCCAAAGGATTTTCAGCAAGAGAATATTTTACGGATAGTTACAAGGACGGGGTCGTAACATTGACGGAAGGCGGAGCCGAAGCAAGAATCGGACGCAATGCGAACGGGCTCCAGCCAAGCTTTTCATTTTTAGTAGAAAGCCGTGGAATTGGTATTGGAAAAGAAAACTTCGTACGTCGTGTTGCCTCCCAAGTCGAAACACATACGAGCATTTTGAAAACGGCTGCTGACAATGCTGATAAAGTGAAATCGATGATTGAAGCCGCCCGAAACGATATTATTGAAAAAGGTAAAACGGTATCTGAAAATGAAAAAATCATTTTGCAAAGTGAGCGAACAGCTTTAAGCAACCAACAGTTGGAGCTTGTCGACATTGCAAGCGGTACAATTAAGGCGATCCCTGTTATGTATAATAGCTCTACTAATGAAGTGGCAACTTTAGAAAGGGTCCGACCTACAGCTTACATTCTTCCTCCAGGCTATCATCACATTGTAGAAAAGTTGGAATTGCAAGGGGCGACTGTAAATAAAACGACAGATGCACAAGTATTAGAAGTGGAAAGTTATGTGGTCATAGATAAAAAAGTGGATACAAACTATTACGAAGGGCATTTATTGAATCACGTGACAACAGAGATTTCGAAAAAAGAAGTCTTTTTCCCGGCAGGCAGTTATGTCATCAGCATGGCACAACCAACCGCAAACCTTGTCGCTTTATCATTAGAACCTGAATCGATTGATAGCTACGTAATGTTCGGTTTTATTCCGATGAATGTGAACAATGTTGTACCTGTATATAGGTACATGCAGGAATTAGATCTTGAATTAGAATAACATTGATTCATCTTGAGCTTCTATCTGTCAGAAGCTCTTTTTTTGTCTAAATAAAAACCTGTTAGCTCACTCCTTTGCAGATGAAAACCAGCCACTTATAATTCCTCCAATTCATGTCAAGACTAAACTAAATCTTGAAACCGGGAGTTTTTAGTATGCAAAAAGTCGGTTCCATCAGTATTCTTCACGTCATCTTATTGTCTATGACAGTAATTGGACTGAAAAATCATGTGACCATTATTCCATCTCTATTGAAAAGCGCAGGTCGAGATGGTTGGATATCAGTATTTTTAGCGGCACTCGTTATGATTCCTTGGCTTTTCTTAATTGTATATATTCATCGAAGCTCAAAGCAGCTGTCCATAACCAATTGGCTAAATACAGAGATCGGCAATGTCCCAACTGTCATTTTCCGATATGTGACTGCTTTTTTCCTACTTTTAATGGCGGTATTTACAATGGGTGAAACGCTGCACTGGATTAAAGCAACGTTTTTACCTGATTCTCCTTTAGTGCTGATGATCTTGATTTATTCCATTCTGTGCATCTTCCTTGCCTCTACGAATTTGCAAACAATCGTTATGGTAAATGTTGTCGTCCTATTTTGGGTAGTGATTTTAGGGTTCTTTGTTGCTTTTACGAATATCCAAGTAAAAAATTATGCATTATTAATTCCTTTCTTTGAACATGGGTTAGAACCTGTTTTCGTCTCTATGGTGTTCCCAGCATCAGGGTTCATTGAGCTGCTGCTCTTTCTTTTTATCCAACAAAACGTAAAGGGGAAATTTCATTGGTATCATTATGCGATTATGCTCTTTATATTGCATAGTTTAACGATGGGACCGCTCGTTGGGGCGATTACGGAATTTGGGCCGCATGAAGCAATGAAACAAAGATATCCTGCATACGAAGAATGGGGACTTGTTTCTATCGGAAGATTTATTGAGCATCTTGATTTTTTATCTATTTACCAATGGTTGACAGGGACCTTCGTCCGAGTCGCATTCATTTTATATATTGTTACGGATTTATTGCAAATGAAGGGCAATCGTAAACGTATTTGGAAAATACTCGGCCCTGCATTTTTCTTTTTATCCTCCGCTCTATTTTTAATTGACGACCAAATGTTTCTTAAAATAAAAGGTGATTATTTTTTGATCGTTACATTTTTCTTTATGGTTCTTCTAACATGCTTCCTATTGATTATAGCGTTCATTAAAAAAGAACAACATGAGAATTCCAAAACATAAACAGAAAATGGTGGAGTGCAATGCAATCTCATATTAATGTTTCAACCTTAAGACAATTGTTCCAGAAGTCGGCGGACATTCAATTTCAAGGATATACATTTAACGGCTATAAAGTTCTATTTGTTACATGTGAAGCAATGGTTGACCAACAATTGTTAAACGAAGTCGTTGTGCCACGCGTTCAACAGTTCATCGGCTCATTGGAAAATGGGCTATCAAAAACAATAATCGAAGCTCATTTGCATATCCCTGATTTGAAATATGTCGGTGATTTAGAACAATCTATATCCTCTCTCTATACAGGGCATGTCTTATTGCTATTTGAAGACTCCGACCTCCTGTACATGAGCAATATTGCCAATAAACCAAATCGTAATCCAGAAGAAACGAGATTAGAAGTACCTGTAAAAGGTCCTCGAGACAATTTCATTGAGGATGTATCTGTTAATGTCGCATTAATTCGGAAAAGGTTGCCAACAAACTCTTTATGCGTCGAGAAATTTGAATTAGGAAAACGGTCAAAGACAACAGTTGCCCTTCTGTATTTTGATGACATTGCCAGCAAAGAAATTTTAAATGGCATAAGAAGTCAGCTAAAAAAAGTGGACACCGATATTGTGTTTAGTCCGACTTTGCTAATGGAAAATGTAAATAAAAGCGCTATGCTTTTCCCGAGAATAGATTATACTGGACGCCCTGACAGTGCAATCCAGTCACTTGTTAGAGGAAGATTCCTGATTTTTGTTGACGGAACTTCATATGGCGTCATCCTGCCAGTTAACTTATTTTTACTTGTCAAGACAGGAGAAGATAATGATACGCCTGTCATTTACGGGTCTTTAGAGAGGTTGATGCGTATTTTAGGTCTTTCCATTGGGTTAACATTGCCAGCATTTTGGCTTGCTTTGACGACGTATCACCAAGACCAGTTACCTCTCCAATTATTAGCGACAATCGTTCAAGCAAATACAGGACTCCCGCTTCCTTCATCCATTGAAATGCTACTCATGTTGCTCATGTTTGAACTTTTTCGGGAAGCCGGTTTGCGCCTGCCTACTGCATTGGGCGGAACAATTGGAGTTGTTGGTGGCCTAATCATCGGTGATGCTGCTATTCGGGCTGGCATTACAAGTCCCGCGATGGTTGTTGTCATTGCAATTTCAACAATCGCGACATTTACATTGGTCAACCAATCAGTCATAACGGCAGTGAGTGTTTTGCGTGTTTGTTTTATATTACTTACCGCATTTTTAGGCTTATTCGGCCTCCTCATGTCCGTCTTTTTTACGCTTGTTTACTTATCAAACATTAGAACTTTCGGGGTTCCTTATATGAATATTTCTACTGATTTAAGCTTTAGAACCTTTATGCAATCCGTCTTTCGTCTACCACATAATTTTTACACAAAACGACCAAATATGATGGACCCGACAGACGCTACTCGTAGCAAGAAGGTGGATGAAAATGAATAGGAAAATGGCAAGTTTCTTGATCATTTTGCTCGCAACGCTAACCTTGTCTGGATGTTGGGATAAAAATGAACCTCAAAGGATGTTGTATCTAAATGGGGTCGGTATTGATTTTAAAAATGGTCAATACGAAGTGTATGCACAAATTATCAACTTTTCCAATACGGCAAAGTCCGATCAGCCTACAAATGAAGAAGCAATTCAAGCCGAAGTCGGTAAAGCAACTGGAAGGTCATTAGATGAAGCTGTTTTCCAGCTATATCATTCCGTAGACCAAAAGGTTTTTTGGGGACATTTATCCTATCTTGTATTGTCTGAAGAAGCTTTAAAGGAATTAAAATTAAATCAAGTCTTAGACATTTTTATCCGATATAGAGAGACTCGATATCAAATCTGGTTATACGCGACAAAAGATCCAGTAGAAGAAGTGCTTTTAATAAGACCAGTTGTCAATAAAGCCATCGTCTTATCAAAATTAGGAGATCCAGAAAACTCCTTTAAGCAAGAATCATTCATTAAGCCCGCCAACATTAGAGAAACATTGATCGGATTGAATGAGCCAAATCACGAAACATTCATTCCCCTTGTGACAATCGAAGAAAATTGGGCGTCTTTAAAGGAAAAAATAAAAGCCCCTATCCTTGATGGGGTCGGAATCGTATCGCCGAATGAATTCAAAGGGTTTATCACTGGCGATGCCGCGAGAGGGATTCGTTGGATGTCGAATGATACAGAAAGATCGGATATAACTTTTAAAGCGGACAAAGATAGTTATATTTCTGTTGTCATGGAAAATTTTAATGTTAAAATCACTCCCGTCATTGTAAACGGAGAGGCGAGGTTCGATATTAATATTTACACTGACGGAATTGTAGACATTATTACCGATTCGATAACACCTAAAGAAATGGAAAAAGCAATAAAAAAAGAAATGGAAAAACAAATACGCACAACCTATCAGGAAGCTTTAAAAAAAGATGCTGACATTTATCGATTATCAGAGCAATTGTATCGAAAAAAATTAAAAGATTGGAAACGCCTGCAGACAGATGGAAAAGTTGATTTAAAGGAAGATTCTCTCCGTAACATCGATATTACTGTCGGAAAACTTACATCTAACCGCAGATCATTTGAACGGACAGTGGATTAAATACCAATAGCCAATACTTGAACCTCTCCTATAAATAAGGGAAAATGAGACAGTCATCTTATGTGAAATCGACACCGAAAGAAGGTTGCACCATATGAAAGGAAGTTCACATTTTGTAATTGGCGTTGTCGCTGGGGCTGCTGTAGGACTTCAGGCAAACTATAGTCTACTGACGACAGCAATATGTGCAGGGATTGGCGGCGTATCCGGACTTGTGCCTGATTTAGATACGAATGGCGTTGCAAGCAACCGAATTACAGTATCGAAACAAATTAGTAAAACACTTATGCAAATTGTTGGCGTCTGCATATTGTTCGCAATTGCTTACCAAGCAGCAACAGATGGTTTTGCATTGAACGATTGTATATACGGCGGTATAGCCCTAATATTGCTCATCCTTTCAAAAAAGATTACACAACGGAGAATGCTCACATTGACAGGTGCAATGGTCATCCTATTAGGCATCTCCTGGCAACAATCAATAGGCATAATCCTTTCCGGCAGCTATATCGTCATCGCTTCATTCCTCCCCCACCGTTCTTACACACATTCCATAATCGGTCTGGCTTTTTACGCATTTATTTTAGTTAAACTAAATGAGCAATGGCCAGTTAACGGGATGGTGGCTGCAGGAATTGCAGGCTACATCAGCCATTTACTTGCAGACATGAAGCTTTTGCCTATGAACCGCAGAGGTGTCAAATGGTTTGCGCCTGTTTGGAATCGGGAGTTTTAATCGTTGTAAAGCCCTTTCGAATGTCTGTCATGACGCTTTGAAAGGGCTTTTTAGTTTTATATTCAAAAAGGAAAATTGAAACCTTTCCTATAAACCTTCGTAAATGTATTCACTAAAAAGTAAATGCACGGAGGTGGCAACAATGCTGTTCGTCATGATTACACTCCTTATATTTTCAGTTCCGGGGATTTGGTTTCTTTGGACAGCAATTGATTTCAAATTAGGGAAAAGGGAAAAGCTATCTTGGAAAATACCTGTTATTATGCTCATTCTGTTAACGATGGGCAGTATCGTCATTCAGATATTTTTATTGAAAAAATATAGTTTCCCACTCTTCCAAACGAATTTGGAAACAGTAGTTGGTATGTCAGTCGTCGGTATTATTGCAATCCTTATTTTGATCATCAATTTATTGATTACAAAAACCGCGGGAAAAAACTTGCCAAAGTCAGTGCACGATCCAAAAACGGTAAATGTTTTTACATTATACCTCTCTATTTTTTTATTCATTACACTATTTATTGCAGCGCCTACCGGTAAAAAAATCGGCTTTGCTGCATCTATAAATCAAGCGATGGCCTCCACACAGAACGTCGTAGATGAGGAGTTTTCCATTGTCTTAGTGAGCTCTGAGAAAGAATGCTTGCGAAATACTTCAAGCTGTCGTGATATGGAATATAGCAACCAATTTTTTATTAAAAACAACTTAGGAAAAACACAATTAGTACAAGTGAAAATACGGGCTTTGAATAGCAGCAACGAGGAAATGAAAGTGATCGACTCTAAAATCATGCGCTTAGAACCAAATGAATTGCGCTTATTGGAAACAGAGGAAACGTCTGAGGATTCGAGTGTTTGGAATCAATATTCATTCCAGACGGATCATCGAATAGCCTCCTATGAGCATATGCTGCGTTATCGGGATCCAGAGTGACGACAACTAGTAGACCGCTAATTGAGCATTGGCGGTCTTTTTGAATCGTTAGTTCAAAAACGAACGAATGAGGGATGGCAAAATCAATAAAAAAATCGATCCTACTATTAGTGTTTTTGAAACTTTTTTGGGGAGTTTCTTGACACTCTTACTCCAATACCAACCGCTAAACTGGAGCTTATTTCGATACAGTACAAAAAATAACGATAAAATCCCTATACTTCCAAACCAGCCATAGCGGTCAACATCAATCCCTAAAATTGAATATGCATAGTAAAGAAAAACACGAACAATTCCACCAAAAACAATAAATAAAATAGCAATACGCATTAATTCAAAGAGTACTTTCACAAAGATCCCTCGTCCTGATCAATATTTGGATTCGCTTTCCTATTCTTCTCCAAAATTCCCCTTCGTCAAACCTCTATGGAAATCTATTTAAAATTGCAATGCTTTTTATATGGAAATTTTAATGCCTTGTTTTCAGTCTTCCAAGCTACAATCTCCCATCTTGCCACTCAACATCAAAACTGTTATATACTATACAAAACGATAAGGGAGCTATGTAAATGGCGGAACATCATTTTCATTTAAAGGCAGACTGGCCCGGATTACGTAATGACGTCGGTACAATTGAAACGGTAAATTTAAAAACTGCAGTTTCGATTCCAATCGAAATGGATGGTCCTGGAATTGGAACGAACCCTGACGAAATGTTGTTAGGAGCTGCAGCAACATGCTATATCATCACACTTGCGGCAATGATGGAAAGAAGTAAGATCGAGAAGGAAAGTTTGACGATGGAGTCAGTCGGCATTGTTGTTTATACGGACGGCATCATTACCTATAAAAAAATAATACATAAACCGGTAATCACTTTGCCCAAAAATATGCCGGAAAACAAGTTGAGGATTGTACAGAAATTAGTCGTGAAGGCAGAAGCTTCATGTATGATCAGCAGAGCGCTTAAAGGGAATGTTGAAGTGGCAGTGGAACCTGTCATTCAATAAAAAAAGCGTGAACACAATTAAAACAAATAAAAATTGAACTCCTTTTCATGATAATTCATTTCCATAGGAGAAAGCACTGCTGTTTGTTATACTACTCGTGTCTACGGAACGGAAAGGAGTTTGTATAATGCAAAATATATCAGGTAAAAATGCAATCATTACTGGAGCTGGACGTGGAATTGGCCGTGCAACTGCAATTGCTTTTGCAAAAGAAGGCATTAACGTAGGGCTGATCGGAAGAACTGAGGCAAATCTTGAAAAGGTTGCAGAAGAGCTTCGTGAATTCGGAGTCAAAGTGTCAATTGCTACAGCTAATGTAGCGGATAATGAATCCGTCGTCAAAGCTGTTGAACGTGTCAAATCCGAATTAGGACCAATCGACATTCTCATTAATAATGCTGGCGTTGGTAAATTCGGCAAATTCCTTGAACTATCACCGGAGGAATTCAAGAACATTATTGATGTCAATCTAATGGGCATGTACTATGTAACGCGTGCAGTATTGCCTGAAATGATTGAAAGGCAAACTGGTGACATCATTAATATTTCTTCAACTGCCGGACAAAAAGGCGCTCCTGTCACAAGCGCATATAGCGCATCCAAATTTGGTGTGTTAGGGTTGACAGAATCTCTAATGCTCGAAGTAAGAAAACATAACATCCGTGTAACTGCTTTGACACCGAGCACAGTAGCAACTGACTTGGCATACGCAGAAAATCTTACAGATGGCAATCCGGACAAAGTGTTGCAACCGGAAGACCTTGCGGAAATGATGGTTGCACAGTTGAAGCTTCACCCACGCGTCCTGTTGAAATCAGCTGGCCTTTGGTCGACAAATCCTTAAGATTTATCCACTTCATGAGCATCTCAATACGTATAGCCGCCCTCCATTGTGAGAGCGGCTTTTATTTCTTATTTTTTCACTGTACTTTCAAAATCTTTATTTTCCATTCCAATATACTTCGGTCCGAAGACTTCTAAGCCTTCTTTCGTCGTCCATATATCTGGAGATGGGAACGTGACAACAGCAACCTCCATCCCTTTTCGGCATTGTGGATTGAGGATCGGTTCCCCTGTTTCTCTATTTAAAATTGAGATAATGGTAGGGATGACTGAAATGAGCTCGTTCCCATTTTTCACGAACATATTTTCATTGCGGAACCAAATGTTCCAAGTATCTTTCGTGTCATTGTCTTCAACTACGATAATCCCCTCAATGAATCCATTTGCATCCTGCCATTCAGATTCGACAATTGCTCCCATCGTGAGCAGCCGAGCATCCGTCTCCCGAACGATGGCCACAACTGGATCATAGGCTAACCCTGTTCGTCTTGCGTGTCCAATGCTTCCTGCCCGGGATAACGTATTAGGGATAATATATTCTTTAAACCTTTTTCCGTCTAATGGATGATCACAAATTCCTGAAAAGTTTCCTGAAATCATTGCAAAGGAACGTGCAATTTGGTCAGCACGATCATGATTTACGACGGCTTCCACGATTACATGATCACCGTATCGGCTAGCAAGTGCAAAAGGAGTGATCGAAGCACCATGCACATTAAATGTTGTGTGCGCCAAATCCGGTACAGCTCTGCCTGCGGGATCTCCATCCACTAACGGAAGTTGCATCGCAGCAGCGACATCCATTGCCCAGGCTGTATTACCTCCCAGTTCCGTCGCACAAATAGCATTTACATTTTTGCCAAGATGGTCTTGTAATGCTTTCGTTGCAAAGACGGAAGGATTACCGGGCACCTCTTTTAGTCCCTTTAGTTTCTCCACTATCTCTTCGCTTGGTGGAGCAACGGAACCAACATAATATGGGGAAACGACAAGCCAATCATCTTCGATTTCATCGACTGAAACGAGACGGATCGATTGTCCACGCTCGTAAATATTCCGGACGAGCTGTAAACCTTCTTCTAAGCTTCCTCCTCCCCCTGCTCCCAATATGCAGGCGCCATACAGAATATCTTCCGCTTCTTGCAAACTAATGTCTCTCACTAATGACTACCACCTTTACCTCTATTCGGTTACTGCTATCATGCTATAGAAATGTATTCTTTCACTGTCCATCCGTAAATTGATCTGGTTTCATTTTTCGTTTTATATTCATCGCCACTAAGTATAAAACCATTGAAATGATTAAAGATTGAACTGCTGGAATCCCCCATTCATGGACATATTGAGACCAATACGCGATCGCAATACCTACACCCATGGCAAACGTAGCAACCCAGTTCCATCCTGGATTGTCTTTATAAGTTTGCTTTCGGATAAAGAAGAAGTCAGCAATCATTACGCCCGCTATTGGACCGTAAATAATTCCTGAAACGTATAAAAAGTCTTCAAAATACTGCAAGACGCCGCCGAGTGCCAGTCCGATTCCAATGATCGTCCCAATGAGCGTAAGAATAGCTCGGCCTTTACCAGAATTAATATTGAATGTGTTTGCCATGGATAGCCCCATACTGTAACTGTTGACGATCTGGCTCGTCCAGGTTGATAACCAAAGGATCAGGAATCCCCATACTGGAAAATTGAGATTCATCATAATCTGTACAATATCCGCTTCACCAGTACCAACAGACATGATGGCCCCAACAAAAAATAATGGAAATCCTACACCAATAATACCGAGCGGAATGATGACATTGTCCTTCACCTTCGGCTTCGCGTAACGAGTGTAATCTTGCACACCTACCCACTGAGACACATTCATCCCTAATACTAAACTGATACCCGCCATGAAAGTGATCGTCTGCTCGGGTTGCCACGAAGTTATGGACGACCAGCCTTCATTTTTCATTACTAAATAAATGCCCGTCGCAACAAGCAATAAGCCTGCAGGAACCGCAACGATGTCTGTCCATTTCATTGAAGAATAGCCAAGTATCGACGGCAGCGCAAACAATAATCCGCAGATGATTGTAATGAGCGCAAGCATTCCAAAATTATTTTTGTAATCAATGCCGAACATTGCAGCAATCGCCTCACCTGTCACTGCCGTTTGTAATGCCCACCAGCCGAGTCCGACGAAAAACGTAATTAACCCGATAATCCAACGTGCTTGCACGTGACCGAAGCTACTGCGCGCTAAAACTGACGAAGCGATCCCCGTTTTCGCTCCCATATAGCCAGTTACAGCATTTCCGATCCATTGGATGACAAATAGGGAAATGAATAAAATCCAAAACACCTTTGAAATTCCAAAGTTCACAGCAAGTACAGCACCCGTCAATAAGACCGGGATGGAAAACTCCAATCCCCCGAAAATCATGGCAGGGAAGATCCAATGCTGCCTTTCTTGCAAAGGGACCGCTACTAACGCTTCATCAGACTGCGAATGACTTGTCTTCTTTTCTTTAGTATTCATTGCTCCCCAGCCTCCCTAACTCGCAATCTCTCTTTCGTTTCACCTACCAGTTCCAATGTCTCCGGGTTCAGTAGCACACCGAATTTTTCCTTTGCATCTATAATGGAAAAGTAGCCGTTTTTTACATCCTGCTGCACTTTCGATACATCCCTTTTGAATGGATTACCATACCCTCCGCCAGTTCCAGTCCTCAGTTCGAGAACATCTCCTTTATTCAAAGGATATCGTGCATAGACTCCATACGGGCCGTCCACTTCACCATTGTTTTTAATGACAGCAAACTCATTCGACGAGCCTTCTTCACCTCCGTCAACTCCCCACGGTGCATAAAGATGCCGTCCGTACGTGACGGTTGCCATCTGCCCATCCGTCATCGCCCGATAGGATCGAATGACCCCCGATCCTCCTATATATTCACCAGCGCCTTTCCCATCACAACGCAATCGGTAGGAATCAACCATCACGCCATAACGTGCTTCCGCCACTTCAACCGGGATATTGTAGGTCTCACCATCCCCAATGCAAAATTGCCCCCTTGCTCCGTCCTGTCCAATTCCTGCTCCCCATCCACCAACAGATGGCTCTACGATAAGGAAGTCGTCTTCCGTATCAGGATGTTTTCCTGCCAATGTAACAGAACATACCGACAAAAAGTGTCCAGCAGTCAATCGAGTCGGCAAAATGGGAGCGAGCGCTTGCCAGACTAAATCTCCACCAGATGATCCGCTTTCCCAGTAATTTGATACGGGAGCTGGCCTTTCAGCAGAAAAGATTGAGCCTTTGTCTGTAATCACTTCCAACGGACGAAACACCCCGTCATTCACATCCTGTGACGGATTCGTAATCGCCAAAAACACTGTTCTGACATCAGTTACTAATGTCGTATAAGAGCCATTCACAGGACCGGGTACTTGTGGGTGGCTCCCCCGGAAATCACAGATGAATTGATCATCCGTAATGGTTACTTTCACTTGGATTGGAAACGGCCCGTTCCCGAGTCCATCCCCATCAATATAGTTGCTGGCTGTATAAACGCCATTCGGAAGGTTCATAATCGACTTTCTCGCCATCTTTTCCCCTTGGTCCAAAAGCAGCTCAACCGTAGCAGCAACCGTTTCTTTTGAATATTTATCGTACAGTTCGTTGAAACGTTTTTCTCCAATTTTCAGAGCGGCAATTTGTGCCCACATATCACCAATCGATAAATCCGGGAAGCGGACGTTTGATTTAATCATTTCAACAAGCGGTTCATTCACTTTTCCACTATCGACGATTTTAATGCACGGGAACTGTAAGCCTTCCTGGTAAATGTCAGTTGAGTCATTAGTAAATGAGCCGACATCTTTTCCGCCAACTTCTGTCCAGTGCGCCTTGTTTGCTGAAAATCCGATCAGTTCGCCCTCATGAAAGATTGGCATGACGAGACCAACATCTGAAAGATGCGTTCCTCCGCCTCCATAAGGATCATTTATGATAAAAATGTCCCCTTGGTTTATATTTCCCTTTGCCGAGTATCTTGAAAGAACATCCTTCACCATATAGCTGAGCGTTCCGATGAACCCGGCTACCCCGTTCCCCTGCGTCAGAAGCTGTCCTTTGTGATCCGTCAACCCGCAAGCAAAATCCAAAACTTCATAAATGATCGGACTCATGGAAGTACGCGCTAACGTGTGGAACATTTCATCTCCAATCGATAGCAATGTATCTTTTACAATCTCAAGTGTAAACGGATCTTGTTGTTTACCTTCATGCATTTGATTGCACCCCCGTATCGATAATCAAGTTTCCGTAGACATCCGCATATAACGATTGACCTTTCTCAATAATAGTAACCGCAGCCTTCTCTTCCACGATTAGCGGTCCTTCAATCACTTGACCAGTCGGCAACAATTCGCGGTCGTATATCGGTGTCTCAATCCAACCGACCTGTTCAAAATAGACGGAACGCACTTCTTTCAGCGCTCCAGAAACTTCCCCTTGTTTTTCGACTCTAGCAATTTTCGGTTTCTTCACTTGCCCTAAAGCAGTTACATGCAAACCGACAATTTCGCATTCGGTATCTTCCAATCGAAACGTGTAGTTCTTTTCATGCAGCTGATGGAAACGTTCCTTCACTTCTTCTACTGTCTGCTCATCCCATGCCCCTTCGGGAACGGCAACTTTTACGGTATGCTCCTGCCCGACGTATCGCATATCGACAAACCGTAAGAACAGTACCGTTTCCTCAACTCCATCTCTTTTAAAGTTTGCAAGCAACCGGTCTTCAATCACTGTCCATTCTTGCGAAATCGCTTCAAAATCCAGTTCAGATAGCATGCTTTTATAAGTGACGACAGAATCCTGACGTAAATCGGTCATGAGCATGCCCCATGCTGAAAACACAGGAGATGCAAATGGAATAATCACTTTTTTCACACCTAATTCTTTAGCTAAAGCCGCAGCGTGCATAGAACCGCCACCTCCAAAAGCGACCATTGCAAAACGCCGTGGATCATGCCCCTTACGAATGGATATCAATTTTAATGCAGTGAGCATATTCGCATTGGCAATCCGAATAATACCGAGGGCAGCTTCAACTGCTGACAAGGAGAACGGATTGCCGATCCTCTCCTGAATCGCCCTTTCAATCTCAGCCAAATTAACTGGGTAGTCAAAATTCTTTGGTGACAGTCTCCCTGTCAACAGGTTGGCGTCGGTCGTCGTCGGCTCTGTCCCGCCTTGTCCATAGGCAATCGGTCCAGGTAGCGAGCCAGCGGAATGAGGTCCAACTTTCAACGAACCGACTTCGTCAATCCAAGCGATCGATCCCCCGCCGTTTCCAATTTCCACAATATCAACTACCGGCACTTTCACTGGATATCCCGCGCGCTTACTATCCTTTTCGATATAATAATCTGTCGAAACCTTCATTTCACCCTCTTCAATTAACGAACACTTTGCCGTCGTGCCACCAATATCAAAGGCGATGATGTTTTGCTCGCCTATTTCCTTTCCAATGACTGCCGATCCATATACACCTGCTACCGGACCGGATTCCAACATATAGAGCGGCAATTCCTTCGCATGTTCAAATGTCGTAGTACCTCCATTTGACTGCATGATGTAATTCCGGCTTTGCGCAAGCTGTTGCAGCTCCTCGTTCAATTTATTAATATACGTTGAAGCAATCGGTTTCACATAAGCATTCAAAACCGTGCTGCTCGTTCTTTCATACTCACGCCACTCTCTAGTCACCTCATGGGAAACGCTTACAAACACGCCAGGCCAATGTTTTTCAATAAATTCTTTTGTCTGAAGTTCATGTTGAGGATTCAAATAGGAATGAAGATAAACAACAGCAATCGCCTCAACCCGTTCCTCTTTTAATTCCTCTATAACTTGCAGCAGCTCATCCGTATTTAATGGAACCAATACTTCGCCCTTTGCGTTGAGACGCTCCTCGACTTCCTTGCGCAAATATCGTTCAACGAAAGGGACCGGTTTTTCATACCGTATATTAAATAGATCCGGACGATTTCCCCGTGCGATTTCCAATACATCCCGGAAACCCTTCGTCGTAATCAAGGCAGTTTTCACACCTTTTCGTTCAGTAATCGCGTTAATAACTACCGTACTTCCATGGATGAACTCTTCAATTTCCGATGTGTTTAA
Organism: Sporosarcina sp. USHLN248; assembly: GCF_037144575.1. NCBI lineage: Bacteria > Bacillati > Bacillota > Bacilli > Caryophanales > Caryophanaceae > Sporosarcina > Sporosarcina sp. USHLN248. The sequence continues at coordinate 1,937 of NZ_JBBCZC010000058.1, read as the reverse complement.
CCCACTCTTCCGAATCACTTCAAGTACCCCTTTTTCAAAATGAGGGGGTGTTGTAGAGCTTTTTTCAACTTGAACGTTCCCCTTTTCATCGACATACACCAAGTCGGTAAATGTTCCACCGATATCTGTAGCAACTCTCATTTCTTTTGCCTCCCCTCATTTAAAAAAGCAGCGGCGTCATGACACAAAGCAAGACGGCTTCTTCATCTGTTGGATTTTCATAGTCATGCGGCAGCTTGGAAGGGAAATGAATGGATTCCCCTTGAGCAACATCATAAATTTCATTGTCGACTGTAAAACGGACTGTGCCATTCAACACATAGTAAAACTCTTCCCCAGGGTGAGAATCATCATATTCCTTTTGCTGATTCGGCCGCAATGTAACAATAAGCGACTCCAAAGAACGACTTTGGAAATGTCCACTTAGTTTAATAAAACCGTTATCAACCGAATGTATCCAAAACTTTTTTTGCTCGTTTTTCGTTATATGAAATTTCCGATCCATTTTGGGACTCTCGAAAAAATACGTTATATCGACCCCAAATGCATCAGCAATTTTCTTCAGTGACGTAATTGCCAAAGAAGTAGAACCACGTTCGATCAAAGACAGAAACCCTGCAGAAAGGTTAGTCATTTCACTTAACTCTTTTAATGTTAAGTTCCTCTCTTTCCGTAGCTTATGAATTTTTTGATGAATATCCTCCACGCCAACACCTCTTTTTTAATATATATAACTTTCTTAAATATATTTAATTTTGTTTTATATTACTTTTAGTTTTGTGACTTGTCAATCTACTAAAATTATTTTGTTTAATTTCTCTACAATAGAAAAACACCTTTCGTATTCAGAAAGGTGTTGAGAAAGAGCCAATTTTCATAGAGTATAAAATAATTCACTACTTAGGCTGAAAGTAAATTGAAAGAAATATTTTTAATCCGATGCACTTTTTATTGGCTACCATTTCATCTTCCTAAATAATTCCATCAAGGCTTGTTTCCCGGCCACGTCGATTTTCCACTCTTCAATTTCTGTTAGTATACTTTCTTTCGATCGAAACCCTTTAACGAAACCATTTAAACGTGCTGCAAATGTAGAGTTGACAAGCATCGATGGATTCGGAAAAAGTGGCTGCAACTGTTCCAAAGCTTTCGGATAACGCTTTACATAATATTTTTGATGTCGCTCCTCTGCCAACGTAAAATTACTGAACGGCGCAATGTCCGTTTCTATACTTTCACCGATTTCATATTCCATTTCTTTCTTCACATGCTCGATCGCCTTGAGTTGGTCAGCGCTGCGATAACGTAGCAACGATAAATATTGTCGGCCTTTATATTCATCACGATTCGGATAATGATTCCTCCAAAAATGGCGCAGCACATCCTCATAGGATAAAATGTCTGGGTCAAAATCAATTTCTACCGTTTCCGTGTGATCACCCAAATTCCGGTAAGTTGGTGAAATGGTCGTTCCCCCTGCATAGCCGACGCGTGTCCGGATAACGCCGAGCAAACTTCCGAAACGTGCATCCGGTCCCCAAAAGCACCCCATCCCGAAGGTAGCTGTCTGTAATGCTACCGCTGACTGATGAAGCCCTCTCTCAATCATTTGAATATCCATCAGAATCACCTCTCTTTACCTCAACTATTCCCGAGAACGGATTTGTTAACAAATCGAATTAGGAATGCACCAATACTCTTTGAAATGCACCAAAGCCCAAAACTTATACACTATTTTCGATGAGTTTTGCACCATTGTCGAGAGGCTATGCACCAATTGTCTATTTCTCACACCCATTAATTCATCTGTATTACAAACTCAACAAAAAGGTTCTAAATCAAATGTTGGGGTGATGTGATTTGCACGTCACCCTTTTACTTAGATACCGCTGAGTAATGTTGATTTGCGCTACAGGGCGGACGCTTTCCGCCGGCAT